>CAMCJC010000035.1 GCA_945875065.1 uncultured Propionibacteriaceae bacterium
ATCGTCAGGAAGTAAGGGGGTTCCTTCATGCCCTGCGAGCCGCCATTGACCGGGTCGGAAGGCACCTCCCAGATGTCGGACTGCTGGAAGAACGTGTAGGGGTTGGTCGTGTGGTACAGCCCCATCATCTGGCGCTGCACCTTGAACAGGTCCTGCGGGTAGCGCAGGTGCGCCATCAGGTCGGGCGAGATCTCCGACTTCGGGGTGATCAGTCCCGGGTAGACGCGCGACCAGGTCTGCAGGATCGGGTCGGCCTCGTCCCAGCCGTAGAGCTTCACGGTGCCGTCGTAGGCGTCAACCGTCGCCTTGACGGAGTTCCGCACGTAGTTGACCTGGGTGCCGCGGAGCTCCTGATCGGTGGTGGTGCGGGTGTCCTGCGTCGCTTGAGTCCAGTCGACGCGCGTCGCGTTCGGGAAGTCCGCGGACGTGGTGTAGGCGTCGATGATCCAAACCAGGCGCCCGTCGACGATGCTCGGGTACGAGTCGGAGTCCACGGTGAGGAACGGCGCGACCTGCCGAACGCGCTCGACCGGGACGCGGGCGTGCAGCAGGCGTGACGACGAGTTCACGCGCTCGGACAGCAGGAGGTTGATGTCGGCGAACCGCAGGGCAAACGCGGCCTTGTCGACGAAGTTGCCGATCGGAACGCCGCCAGTGCCGTCGTAGGTGAACTTGGTCTCGGTGTGTCCCTCGCCGCCACCGGGGGTGTCAAGTTCGACTGGCTCGGAGCCCTCCGGGGCGCCGGCGATGACCCAGTGGTTCGACTGCTCGCCGAAGTAGATGCGGGGCTGGTCGATCTTGAGGAGGCCCTCGGTCGGGATTCCGCCGGAGAAGAAGCTGGGCTCACCGTTCGACTCGCGCCGGTTGCCATACGCCGCGACCAGGCCGTAGCCATGCGTGTACACGGTGTGCATGTTGTTCCACGTGTTGCCGGCCTCGACGGACTGGAGGTCCAGCTCGCGGGCTGCGACGACGGCGTCCGTGGCGCGACCATCGATCGAGTAGCGGTCCACGTCCAGGGTCTGGGGGAACCGGTAGTAGCCACGGACCTGCTGGAGTTGCTCGAACGTGGGTGCGATCACAGCCGGGTCCATCAGGCGGATGGCCGGTAGCGCTTCCGCGTCAGCGCGGAGCTGGCCGGCACTGACGGAGGTGACGGCCTCGTAGTCACTGACCTCGACGTTGTCGATCCCGAAGGCGTACCGGGTGGCTGCGATGTTGTGTTCGATCCACGGCCGTTCCAGATCCGGCTCATTGGGCTTGACCACGAAGCTGCGAATCGCCCACGGGTAGGCCGAGGACAAGATGAGCGACGAGACAACCAGCAGGCCGACGGCGACGCCAGGGATGCTCCATCGCACCTTGAAGGCGTTGTAGAAGCACAGGAGCGCACACAGCACGGCGATCATCGAGACGATGAGGCTGGCGGGGATGCGCGATGTCGCGTCGGTGTAGCTCACGCCGGTGAAAAGGCTGTTCTGGGTGGTTAAGAACCCGAACCGGTCTAGGAAGACGGCCACCCCGTACAGCAGCAGCGCTGCCCCCAGCATGATCGAGACCTGGCGCTGCGGCGGCTTGGCGGCGCGCTGGTTGCCGCTGCCACGAAACGCGGAGGCGTTCATCGCTCCGGTCAGGAAGTGCACCATGAGGGCACCGATCAGGCCCAGGACCACGGTGAGCGACAGGTAGGACAGCACGAACCGCCACCAGGGCAAGTGGAAGACGTAGAATGCGGCATCAAGATTGAAGACCGCGTCACGCGACCCAAAAGGCGTTGCGCGGGCCCAGGCGAGGAACACCTGCTCCTGGCTCGCGGCAAACGTGCCGCCGACGATCAAGGCGGCCAACGACGGCACGAGCATCATCATCCGGGACCGCTGATCGAGGTTGTCACGCAACTGAATCAACAGGGCCGAGTCGAGGTTGCCGCGTCGAACCGGCGGCCGCAGTCGATACGCGAGCGCCAGTGACCCGTACAACCCGCCGCCGAGAACCAAGCCGAAGACCGCGAACAGCCCGATCCGCGCTACCAGCTGGGTGGTGAAGACGGTCGTGGCCGACACGCTCTTGAACCATAGGTAGTCGGTCCAGTACCGGGCCAACAGCATGAGGATCCCCGCCACGACCACGAGGATGACCCCGGTGACTACCAGGGGGCTGCGGCGGGGGGCCTCGAGGGACTCGGCGCTCATGGGATCTCCCTTCGGAAGGTATCGGCGAGGGCATCGGCTAGGCCGGGGACTAGCTCCTCGGCGCCGAGGAGGTCGTCGGGGTTGGAACGCAGTCGGCCGAGTCCGTGCCTGGAACCGTCCCGAAGGGTCCCAACCACGAATCGCACGTCGATGCGGGCGGGATGCGAGTTGACGAAGTCAACGGCCGCCGCCTCGTCGGCCGGTACCTGGGTCTCGAACTCGCTGGGCAGGAGAGTGCGCTCCATCGCCAGCGCACAGCCCTCCACGGAGTCCGGCCAAGTGAGGCGTTGGAGGCGGCCGAAGAGGTCGTCGCCGACGACGAAGTCATCCTGCTCGATGGCTGTGAGGGCATCATCGGAGGTTTCCGTGATGCGGCCGCGCAACTGCGGCTCCAATTCCAGCAACTGGGCGGTGCGAACGAGTGCGAACAGCCTGGCCGGCTGGTCCCAGTCGAGTTGCGCGACATGGCGCTCGATGTCGGCCAGGGCCGCGATCAGTCTGGGCTCACCCACAGGTGGGGACCTCCTCATCCGACTTGCCCTCGCGCAGGAGCTGGAGGGCGGCGATGGCGTCCTTAAACGTCGAGACAGGCACCAGCCGCATACTCGTTTCGGTGGGACCAACGTCGACGCAGTTGCTCCGGGGCAGCAGGAACACGGTGGCCCCGGCTCGTTCGGCGGCCTTGATCTTCTCTCGGACCCCGCCGATCCCGGAGACCGTCCCGGCGGCGTCGATTGACCCGGTGCCGGCGACAGTCTTGCCGGCGACCAACGCACCGTCGGTGATTCGATCGTAGACGGCAAGCGCGAAGATGAGGCCGGCCGACGGTCCGACGATGTCGGGGTTGATGCGGTAGGTGACGGTCGGCGAGTACCGATAACCGACGCCGACGCGGATGCCTACCGACGGCGCGCCGTCATCGCCCTTGGCGGCGGTGACCGTCACGGATGTGGTGCTGCCATCGCGGACCACCCGAAAGACGATCGGGTCCCCCGCGGTGCGCTTGCGGATCGCTTCGCGCACCGCGGCTGTGCTCGTCACAGCCGCGTCGTCAATGGCCTCGATGAGGTCGCCCGGCTTGAGGATGTTGTTGGACGGCCCCGAGATGACTACCCCCGCAATCATCGGCATCTCCGTGACGGTCTGCCCCGCGGCGCGTAGGGCCGCGACAGTGGCGTTGTCGCGGGACGAATCCATCATCGCGACGGCTTCCTTCTGGTACTCATCGCTCGACTGGCCGGGTGGGTAGATGGCCTCCCGCGGCATGGCGTCGGAATCGTCGGCGAGATGGGCGATGAGGGCCTCGGGCAGACTGACACTGGAGTCGATCCGGGTCGTGGAGATCGTGGTCATCAGGAGCTGACCGTCGGTCTGCGCGACCGGCAGGCCCGAGATTTCGATCAACTGGCCGTCTTCGCCGGACGCCAAAACGTCAACGGTTTGACCCGGCCGCCATGTCACGAACGGCGTTGGGAGCAGCACGAGGGCCGCAGCGAACACGACGAAAAGCGCGGAAGAGACGACAGCCACCAGATTCCGCGACACCGGCTCCTCCTCCCAACCCGACATCGTCCAAGACTACCAAGCGGAGCCCGTGGTGTTCCCGACCTCAATCTTGGTCAGATGAGGTTCAATGGAAACCCAGCTACGAATTTGGCGAAAGGGACGTCAATGTCACAACCCGGGGGCTTCGACTTTGAGGCGCTACGGCGAATGATGGAACAGATGGGGCTGCGGCCCGACAACCTGGATCTCAACGAGATGATGCGCCAACTGCAGCGCATGCAGGCCCAGGGCGGGCTCGGGTTCACGCCTGCCGACCAGGATCCCGATGCCGCGTGGCGCACGACCATCACCCGCGCCGTCAACGCGGCAAAGGAGGCCGGCGGCGATCCCGAACTCACCGGCGAGCAGAAGCTCGCCATCGCCGACGCCGAGCGCTTGGCGCAGTCGTGGCTGGACCCGGTCACGACGTTCCGGTCGGCCGGTGTGCCGCCGGTGGTGCAGCGCCGCAGCCAGTGGCTGGAGGCCACCGGCGACGGGTGGCGTCGCCTCGTCGAGCCGATCATCGAAGGACTCGCGCAGGCGATGCAGCGCGGTGCGGCCGCCCCCGACGACCCGGAGCTGGCCGGGCTGTCATCAATGCTCGCGCCCCTCATGCGTTCGTCGGCCTCGATGGTCTATCGCGAACACCTGGGACGGGTCCTGGCCGCAGTCGCGGGCTCCACCCTCACCGGGTCCGAGATCGGCATCCGCCTGGCGGCTGGCTCAAACGTGACGGTGCTGCCAGCGAACATCGCCGAGTTCACTCGCGACCTCGACCTCCCAGAGCAAGACATCATGCTGCATCTGTTGCTGCGCGAGGCGGCCCGGCAGCGGCTGTTCGACTCCATCGGCTGGCTTTCGCCGCAGCTGGACGCGCTCCTGGCTCACTTCGCTCGCGAGATCCACATCGACTTCGAGGCCCTCGCGGCTCAGTTGGACCCGGGCGTCGGCGAGATGAACCTGGAGGAGATCGTCGCCGTCAGTGAGCAGGTCCAAAGGTCGTTCTTCAAACCCGCCAGCACCGAGGTTCAACTGGAGATCCTAGGGCGCCTCGAGGTGCTGTTGGCGCTCATCGAGGGCTGGGTGGATCACGTCGCCGGTGCCGCGGCCACCAACATGCCGACTGCGGCGCAACTGGCCGAAGTCGTGCGCCGCCGCCGCGCGTCCGTAAACCCGACCAGCCAGGTGTTCAAGGATCTGCTGGGCCTAGAACTTCGGCCGCGCCTCGTGCGCGACGCCGCAAACTTGTGGGCCGCGCAGGAGCATGCCCACGGGCGCGAGGCCCGAGACGCCATCTGGCGCCACCCCGATCTGCTGCCCACGGCGGCCCACCTGGCCGATCCGCTGTCGTATACCCACCCCGACCACCGGGGCCCCGAAGACGGCGATCTCGACGCCGAACTCCGGCGTCTCCTCGGAGGTTAGCCACCAGAATCGCTAACTGCGCCGTCCATCAGGCCATGATTGACCTAGATCAATACCTGGTCTTGACGGATCGCGCCGTTCAGGGTTGACTATCGCTCAGGTCCCCATCCGGGACGGCCCGCAGGGGAAGGCGAGCCACTGGATGGGGATCTCTACTTTTCCCGTTCCGCCACCACGGCCAGGACCTGCTCGCCGTACCGGTCGACCTTCACCTTCCCGATCCCTGGCAGCCGCAAGAGTTCGGTCCGTGTCGTCGGGGCCGCCTCCGCGATCGCCTGGAGCGTCGCGTCCGTGAACACCACGAACGCGGGCTGCGAGGCCGCCTGCGCCGTCTCCAGGCGCCACTGTTTGAGCGCCGCCAGCAGCTCCTCGTCGTATGAGGTCTCGCAGTCGATATGGCGTCCCAGTTTGCGCTCCGCGGCGTCGCGCAGCTGCCCCCCGCAAACGGAGCAGACGCGTGAGCGCACGCTCCTCCGCTCCCCATTCGCGGTCCCGGCGGCTGCGGCGGAGGCAGGCACCAGGCCAGTTAAGAACCTCGACCGAACGCCCCTGCCGCGCGTCGGCGACGTCGGCCACGAGATGCGCAACTGCTGCCGCGCCCGTGTGACGGCGACGTGCAGCAGCCGCCGCTCCTCGGACAGCGCGGGCTCCTCCTGGCTCAGCGAGAACGGCACCATGCCCTCGCGGACACCGATAACCGCAACGGCGTCCCACTCCAGTCCCTTGGCGGCGTGCATCGTCGCAAGCGTGACGGCGTCACTGACCGGGTGCGCCTCCAGCTGCACATGCTCGGCGAGCCAGGCGCCGAACTCAGGCCCGCTCCAGTCAGGATCCTGGCCGTCTCGGGTGCGGATGAGTTGCACCAGCGCCGCGATGGCCTCCCATCGCTCGCGCTGCGCGCCCATCCCGGACGGCGGTTCCTCGCTCCAGCGGATCGCGGCCAGCACCAGTTCGAGCAGTTGGCGGGGGGGCGCGGTGGGGCGCTCGGTCACGGAACGCTGCAACCGGTTCACGACATCTTTGATCTCCGCCCGTTCCCAGAACCGGTCGGCTCCCTTGACCTGATACGGGATTTGGGCGGCGCCGAGCGCGGCCTCGATCGCCGGTGCCTGGGCGTTGATCCGGTACAGCACGGCGCACTCCCCCCAGCGGACGCCCTCGGCGCGACGCTCCCGCAGCCACGCCGCGACCGCAGCCGCCTCGTCGTCCTCGGAGCCGTCCGCCACGAAGGCGGGCTCCGGACCGGTAGGGCGTGTGGAACGCAGGTCCGCCTGACCGCGGTGGCGACGCACGATGCGGTTGGCCAGGGATACGATCGCCGGGCTGGAGCGGTAATTCCTGACTAGCCGCACAGTGTCGGCCTCGTGCTCGGCCGCGAAGCCGGTGAGGAACTCGGCTCGGGCACCCGCGAAACCGTGGATGGCCTGCTGCGGGTCGCCAACGACGCAGACATCCGGCCGCCCATCGACCCACAGCCCGATCAGGCGGTGCTGGATCGCTGAGACATCCTGATACTCGTCGACGACGAAATGCCGGTAGGTCTCGCGGACCTTTTCGGCGACGAACGGGTGCTCGACCAGCAAGGCGGCGGTGCACAGCAGAATGTCGTCGAAGTCGACGACCCCCGCGCCGGACTTGACCTTCTCGTAAGCGAGCATGACCTGGACGACCCGCTCCGGCTCGACACCGGCGACGGCGCGGCCGACCGCCAGTTCCGGGTACCGATCGGGAGGCACGTTGCTGGACTTGGCCCATCCGATCTCGGCCTGCAGGTCGCGCACGAGCGTCGCCTCTGCCGCGCCGAGAACTTGGTTCGCGGCCCGACCGACAAACGCAAACGGGTTCTCCGCGACCTGCGGAAACTCCGTGGAATAAGCGCGCGGCCAAAAGTAACGGCACTGGCTGAGCGCGGCGGCGTGGATGGTGCGGGCCGTGACGCGGCGCACACCGAGGCCTGCCAGGCGGGTCTTGAGCTCACCAGCGGCTCGGGTGGTGAAGGTGACGGCTAGGGTCGCGTTCGCGGCGTAACGCCCCTCGCGGACGGCGTGTGCAACCCGGTGGGTGATGGCGCGGGTCTTGCCGGTCCCGGCGCCGGCGAGCACGACGAGAGGGGCGTCGAGTAGCAGGGCGACGCGCCGCTGCTCCGGGTCGAGGGCATCGAGGATGGGGTCCACCAGGTCATTGAAACAGCCGGCTTCAACAAGTTCCATCCGCACCCAACACGAGGCCCCGGAGGCCGTCGGCATCTTCACGGCCGACGCCGAGCGCCCAGTACCGCTGCGGGCCGCCGGCATACGTCGTGATCCAGGTCCACGCGCACCTTCGCCCACCGCCGATAATGCCCGTGCCGACGGCACGGATGGAGCGGGAGCGGATAGTCGTCACCCGCTCGCCGATGAAGTTCCTGCGCACTGTTATCAGGGGCGAGTCAAGCTCGAACCGGGTGTGGTAGGCCGCCAAAGCCCACCACGGCAACAGCCACAGGGAAAGCAGCACGATCGGCCAGACCCACCACGGCGCCTCAGTTGCGAACAGCGCCCAGGTTCCAAGGCCGACCAGGGTCCCCAGAGCTATCAAGTTGAGCGCTGCCTTGCCGAGGCCACGCTCGGGCGTGAGCAGCATCGGCGGAGCCAGGTCTCCGAAGTGTTCCCGGGCCACGGCTTCGACGGTGCTTCTCGGCAGCGTCGGCAAGACGGTGTTGACCTCCAACTCGGCCTCGCGGTCACGCGTGAGGACCGCTAGCCGAGCACGGCCGAGCAGCCGCTCGACAATATTGCGCTGCACCACCACGCCCAGCACGGCGTCCGGGTCGAAGCGGCGATCACGGCGCTCGATGAGGCCGTAGCTGGTGGTCAGCAGCCCGTCCTCAAGCCGGACGTGGAACCCGTGGTATTTCACGACGGTAATGCCGATCCCGACCACGGTCCCGGCAGCCACGGCAACCATCACCTGAACCCACAGCGCGACCGCGCCGACGATATCCAAGGCTCCGCCGCCAGGCAGCAGGTCGTCGACGAACTGCCACAGCGAAAACAGACCGGCGGCCCCCAACAGGAACACCTGCCCCCTAACCAGGGACATCACAAGCAGGTCGCCAAGGTCGGCGCGGTAAATGGTCGAGATGACTCGCGCCGGCTGCACGACCTCGGACGAGGTTCCCCCCACACGCCGACGTAACTCGTCGACCAGAGGGGCATCCAGGCCCCGAAGCACCAGAGCGGGCTCAAAGCTGGCTTGCGTAAGCGAGACCTCGTGCAGCCTCAGGAGCCGGTGTGACCAATCCTGCTTCACTTCGATGGACGTGATGGCGTCCCACGCCAGGCTCCGCACGGACCTGAACAGCAGACCCTTGCGGCACTCGATCCCGGAATCCTTGAGGGTATAGCGGGTTGTGAACCATTCGACAGGCGAGTACAGCAGGCTGAGCAGGGCCAACCCGACGGCCACTGCCGCCCACGACGGCTTCCCCAATTCGCCCAGCCCGGCCAGCACCACCACCACGGCCACCGGCAGGATGCTCGGCAGGGAATGCAGGAAGCTCGCGATAATGGAACGGGGCGGGCAGCGAAACGTCATCGCTCCTCCCGCTCAGCCACGTCCAGCAGCAGCGCCCGCAGTCGCTCCGCCTCCTCAGGACGCACCGGGCCGAGGTCGTGCGTCCCGACGACCTGCGACACCGTCACCTTCGCCAGGTTGAACAAGCGCTGAACGGGGCCTTGGGAAACCTCGACGTTCAAGATTTTCGGGGTAGCGATAGTCACGGTGCGGCGCACCCAACGGCCACGAGCAACGAAGAACTCACGCTCATCGACGCGGTAGCCGTAGTTTCGGTAGCGCAAGGTCACGATCGCCAGATCGATGAGGCCGAGCACGACGACGATTGCGGGCGCCACGAAGAGCCACCTCGGCCAGTTCAGGAACCAGACGGCCGCCGCTAACCCGATGCCCAAGACCGCCATCCGCACCAGGCCGCTGACCACCCAATACATCCGCGCGTCGCGAGGCAGGCGCGTCATCGTCGCTCCTTTCGTTGCCGCGCACCTTATCGCGGTGGCTACCAGACTCCCAGGACGCCTCGCCGCCCAGTAGGGTTCGACTAGCAGGAAGGGAGCCGACCATCGCACTTAACGCACAGCAAGCCGCACGCTGGGACGACCTACTCGATGCCCTCGCGTCGTGGCTGCAGGGCTGTCGCCTCGGCGTCTTCGACCGCGCCAGCGTCCTTGTGCCGAACGCGTCGGTGGGCCGGCTGGCGAGCCAGGCGTTGGCCGAGCGGTTCGGTGTTATCGCCAGCGTCGACTTCGTCACCGCCGCTGGGTGGCGCGCGGATGTCGCCTCCAGGCTCAGCGACGGTGAACCCTCACCCTGGGGCGGACGGGCGCTACAACTGGCCGTGCATCAAGTGCTCCCCGAACTCGCCGACCACCCAGCCATCCGGGCGCAGCTTCATGCCGGCCACCAGTGGAGCCTCGCCGGCCGTCTCGCCGCCCTCCTAGCGGCGTATGCCGAGCACCTTCCGGGCCAGCTCGCACGCTGGCTAGCAGAACCCGAGGAGATCACGGCTCCCGAGCACCTGGCCTGGCTCCCGGAGCTCGCTTGCCGGGTCGCGGAGACCCTTCAGTTCGATCCGGTCGAGGACCTTGATCGGCTGCGGGCCGAGATGCCCGAGCTTGGCCTACCGCCGACGGCGGTACTGCTGTGTCCCGACCTCGGCACCGCCACCACGCTCCTGCTCGACGCTACGCTCAGCGATGTCCCGGCCTTCGACCTCGACGAGACGGCCGTGCCCGGGGACATCACATGGCTCGGCAGCCACTGGCCGGCGCGCCAGGCCGAGGTCCTAAGAGACGAGTTATGCCGACTGTTCGTAGCCGACGCGACGCTTGAGCCGCGCGATGTCCTGATCGTCGTCCCCGACGTCGCGCAGTGGTGGCCGGCCCTCGCGGCCGCGTTCGCGCCGCTGCCGGGAGGGCATCCCGGCCGGTCGCTGCGTCTGAAGCGCCCGGCCGCCGCCCAGGAGCCCAACCCGGTGCTGTCTGTCGTCGCCGCCGTGACCCGGCGCTCGCGTGCCGAGGCGTCCGCCCTCATCGACCTGTTCGCCGCCGCTCCCCTGGCTCACCGATGGGGCCTGCCGGGCCGCGATGACCTTGGCGAGCTGCTGGCGGCCGCCGGCGTCAGCTGGGGGCTCGACGCCGCCCACCGCGCCGAACATGGCCTGACAGGCATCACCCAGAACACCCTGGCCCGGGGCCTCGACAGGCTCCTGGCCGGTGCCGCCCTGCCCCCCGGGAGTCTCGGACCGATCGCAGCCGCCGAGGGCGTCGCGTCCACGGACCTCGACCTGATCGGCAACCTCACCGAGCTGTACTCCCGGCTCCGCCGTTACACTCTGGAGGCCAGTCCGGCCACCTTGTCCCAGTGGGCCGACCGGGCACTCCAACTGATCTCCCAGACAATGTCGCTTCCCCGGGGCGAGGAGGCGATGCTCGCCGAGGCCACCCGCCGACTCGCGGCCCTGACCCGGGAGGCCGCCGGCAGCCCCGTCGAACTCACGGCCGCCGAGTTCGCCCGCGTCGCCCAGGACCTCGCCCGCCGACCTTCGGGACGCGCCGACGTCGGCACCGGCACCTTGACCGTCGCCGCCCCCGAAGACCTGGCTGGAGTTGGCTTCAGGGTCGTGGCACTCCTAGGGATTGAGGACATCGCGCCTGCCACGATCCCGGATGCCCTCGTGGACGAGGAGCACCAACTGCCCGATCCCGGTGCCAGGCGCCGCGCCGCCTACCTCGCCTGCGCGCGCGCCACCCAGCACCTGATCGTCGTGCACCGCCACTTCAACGACGCCACCGGCCAGCCCATCCCGCCGCCAGCATTCCTTAGGGCACTTTGGCAGGCGCTAGACCGCGACGACCTCAACCGTGCCGGCCCCACCTGGAGCACGGCCACCGCACACGCCGAACCGAACTTCGAGACGGCCGCCAGCTTCGACGCCTCCGCCCTCGCTGGCGCCGAACGGCTGCGAAAACGCGGCCGCGACAGCACCTGCACCGCGCGACGCCGGGCCGCCCTGAAGCTCACCCCGGGCCCGCCGCCCGAGACCCTCAGCGTCGACGAGGTCACCCGGTTCCTGAAGGACCCGGCCGCCGCATTCCTCAGGGAACGCTCTGGCATCCGCGGCTTCGAGCCAGCCACCCCTGACGACGACCTGCCTCTAGCGGCCACCGGCCTCCAAGCCTGGGGCATCCGCTCGCGCATCCTCGAGGCCGCCCGAGAAGGCCGCTCCCCCAGCGACGCGGCCCGCGCCGAGATCAGGCGGGAGGTTCTGCCCGGGGGCCGGCTGGGCCGCGCCGCGCTCGAGGCGGAACTCGAACTGGTCGGCGACCTGTGGCGGCAGGCCCGCGGCGACTGGGAACGGGATGTCGCCAACATCCCAATCGACGTCCAAGTCGGCCCCACAACGCTAACCGGCACCGCCCGGCTCCGCGGGGACGAACTGGTTGTCGTCACTCCCAGCAGCCTGCCCTCCCCACTGTACGAGCCCTGGGTTCAGTTGCTCGCTTTAGCCACAGCCGGGCGGCGCGTTAGGGCCCGCGTCCACTACCTCCACCGCGACTTCGGCAGCTACAGCCCGGAGGTTGTGACCATCACCCCGCCCGAGGACCCCATGGCGGCGCTGACCTGGCTGGTCCGCGGCGCCCAGCTGGCCAGGTGGCGCCTCGTCCCCGCGCCAGCCGGCCCGGCTCGGGAGTTCGCGCTCGCCCAGCGCACGGGACGGTTCGACCCAGCGGCCTGGCACAAGGACGTCGCTAACTTCGACTCACCGTGGGCGTGGCGCCCCAGCCACTGGGGTCAGTTCTACGACGGCCCCGCCGACCAGCTGTTCGCCGATCCTGCGGGCGAGTTCGACCCGCCCGGTGGCGACGAGCACGGCGCTTTCGGGCGCTGGGCGCTGGCCTTGCACGTCCCCCTCCTTAAGGCCACCCGATGATCTTCGATGTCACCACCGACCTGCCCGAAGCCGACCTCCTGCTCGAGGCCAGTGCCGGCACCGGCAAGACCTGGACGATCGCCGCCCTGGTCGCCCGCTACGTCGCCGAGGCCAGCGTCCCAATCGACAAGCTGTTGATCTTGACCTTCAGCCGTGCCGCGGCCCTGGAGCTCAGGGGCCGCATCCGGTCTCGCCTCGCAGCGATCGCCGATGAGCTCGTCGCCGACGCCCCCCGTGATCCGGTCGCCGCGCATCTAGCGGGCTTCGGCCGGCGCGAGGCGTGGATCGATCGGCTCCGCGCCGCCGTCGCCCAGTTCGAACGCGCCAACATCGCCACCATTCACTCCTTCTGCCAGGACCAGTTGCGCTCCCTCGGCGTCCTCGGTGACTGGGACGACGAAACCCTCGCCACCGACCTGCGATCCTTGGTTAGGCAGTGCGTCGGCGACGAGTACCTGCGCCGCTACCTGGACGCGCCGCGCCCACCGTTCGACGCCCGCCGCGCCCTCCGCGTCGCCGCCGAAGCCGCGCCGTCGCGCCTCGACATCGTCGCCGATGACCGCGAGGCTCTGTCTTTTCACCAGGCCGTCCGGGATGCCTTCGATGCCCGGCGCCGTCAGCTAGGGATCGTCTCCTTCGATGACCTGGTGCGCCGGCTCAAGGACCTCCTGACCACCTCCCCGATCGCCGACCTCGTCCGACGCGAGCTGACCGAACGCTTCCCGTTCGTACTCGTCGACGAGTTTCAGGACACCGACCCCGATCAGTGGGCGATCCTGCGTTGCTTCGTCGAAAGCGACGCCAGCACCGTCGTCCTGATCGGCGACCCCAAGCAGTCGATCTACGGGTTCCGCAGCGCCGATCTCGGCTGTTACCTCCAGGCGAAGAAACAGCTGAAGACCCTGACGCTGGGCGCGAACTACCGCAGCGAGCCCGGCATCGTCCGGGGCGTCGAGGAGCTGTTCGGCGACGTGGGGCTCGGCCCCGGCATCGGCCTGTCCCCTGTCGAGCCCGCCCGCGCCCCCTCGGCCGGGGTGCTGGAGTTGCCGGGCGGGCGGGCGATCGGCGTGGAGGT
>CAMCJC010000036.1 GCA_945875065.1 uncultured Propionibacteriaceae bacterium
ATCAGTGCTTCTTCCCGTGCGTGAACGGGTGTAGCACGGCGACGATAACCGTCCCGATGCCAAGACCGAGGATCGCCGAGCAGACGGTCTCGGTCAGCCATTGGAGGGCGCCACCGGCACCGGGGATGCCGGCCATCGGGTGCGCGAGGGTGTGCGCGAGATCAAGAGGGGCGTGCCAGCCGAGTTTGGCGGCGCCGTCGAGCAGAATGTGGCCGCCGACCCACAGCATCGCCGCGATGCCGACCACGGACAGGACGCTAAGCAGCTTCGGCATCGCCGCGACGAGGAAGCGGCCCATGCTCTGCGCCGACTTCTCGTCGCGCTCCGTCATCTTCATGCCGACGTCGTCGATCTTTACGATGATCCCGACGACGCCGTAGACCAGGACTGTGATCAAAATGCCGACGAGCGCGAGTGCCGCCGCCCGGAACCAGATGCCCTGCGAGGCCAGCTCGTTCAACGAGATGACCATAATCTCGGCGCTCAGGATGAAGTCGGTGGTGACAGCACCGGCGACGAGGGAGTCCTCGTCCTTCGGCTCGGCGTCGACGACGGGAGTCTCGACGTGCTTGCCGGAGAGCGCCTCCCACACCTTCTCGGCACCCTCGAAGCAGAGGTAGGTGCCGCCGAGCATCAGTATCGGTGTGAGCAGCCACGGCGCGAACTGGCTCAGGAGCAGAGCGGCGACGAGGATGATCGCCTTGTTCCGCAGCGATCCCTTCGCGATGCGCCAGATAATCGGCAATTCGCGTGCCGGCTGCAGGCCGGTCACGTAGCGGGGCGTCACAGCGGCGTCGTCAATCACGACCCCCATCGCCTTCGTGCTGGCCGCGCTGGCCAGCTTGGCGATCATCGCGACATCGTCGAGCAGGGCGGCAAGGCCACCAGCCATCAAGTCCTCCAATTTTCGGGTACGCCCGAAGGTAGCACCCTGATAAGGCAAAGCCTGCCCGTACCATGGCGATCCATGAGCAACCTTCGCCTGATCTCCCACAATGTCAACGGCATTCGCGCAGCGCTGCGCCGCGGCCTGACCGGCCTTTGGGACCGCGAACAGGCCGACGTCGTGTGCCTCCAGGAAGTGCGCTGCCAGGTCAAGGATCTACCCGAAGGAGCATTCGGCGGGTACCACGCGTCTTGGGCACCGGGGCAGAAGGCCGGGCGGAACGGTGTCGCGGTACTGACACGGCAGGCACCCGAGCGGGTCGCGACCTTCAACGGGCTCGCTCACACCGTAGCCACCGGCGGCGACATCGAGGAGATCGAGGCGGAGCACATTACCAACCGGGACCTAGCCGAGTTCGCCGATGAGGGCCGTTACATCGAGGTGGATTTGGCCGACGCGCCGATCCGAGTCGCCTCCCTTTACCTACCGAAGGGTGCGGTCCCCGAGCACCACGCCCGCAAGGCCGAGGATGCGGACACGCCGAAGTACGAACGGAAGATGAAGTTCATGGCCGGCTTCTCTCGTTACCTCAAGGATGCGCGAAAACAGGCCTCAGCGGCTGGGCGCGAGTTCGTCGTCGTCGGGGATTTCAACATCGCGAACACCGAAAAGGACCTCAAGAACTGGCGTGCCAACCAGCGCACCGACGGGTTCCTGCCCGAGGAACGCGACTGGTTCACGGCGCAGCTGGGGCCGCGGACGCTCGTCGACGTGGTGCGGTCGGTGTACCCGGACCAGGACGGGCCGTACTCGTGGTGGTCGTGGCGGGGTCAGGCGTTCGCGAACGACGCTGGCTGGCGCATCGACTACCACCTGGCAACACCGAAGCTGGCGGCCGCCGCGACCCGCGCGGAATCGCTGCGCGAGGACAGTTACGACTCACGGGTCAGCGACCACTGTCCGGTGCTGGTCGACTACGACCTGACCAGACTCTCCTGATCGGATTCCTCCTCCCAGCGCTGCCTCAGTTCGTGAACGCGCACGGACTCCCAAACCACCCAGAACAGCACGGCGGCGACGATCCAGGCGCCGTTGCGCAGGGCGAAGTTCATGGCCGCGTAGCCGAGCAGGACGCCGGTGACGACGATCGCGATCCGCAGCCTCAGGGTGCGGGGGCGAGTGACGGGAAATAGCACGCCTCCCCACAGGACGTACCACGAATGGATGGCGGGGGCGCAGAACGCGAAGATCAGGAAGGACCAGGACACAAAATGAAGGGGTCGCTTGCCTAGGTGCCTAACCGCGACGATGGTCATGCCGATCGCTGCGACGACCAATCCGACGGTGCGCAGGGTGCGGACGACGGCGCGGCCGGTGGGATCGAGGCCGAGCATGTTCACGGGCAGCTGGATGGCGTAGCCGATGACGGTAAACGGGGAGACGGTATCGACCATGCCGGGCACGTTGACGGCGTTCACCCACCCGAAGCCGAGCCCGGTGGCGACGCTGAGCAGCGCGAACACCGCGACCGAGACCGCGAGGCTTCCCAATGCCCGGGCCAGGGCCACCAGCAGCGGCTTGAGGCGCCACGACCCCCACTCCTTGGTGATGAACGGCAGTGCGACCGCAACGAGGAACGCTGGCTGTTTGATCGCGGCGGCGACCCCGACTACGACGGCACCCCACCACCAGGCGTTGTAGCGGATAGTCAGCCAGATGCCGAACAGCATCAGCCCGACCATGAGGGAGTCGTTGTGCGCGCCGCCGATGAAGTCGAGGATCGTGATGGGGTTGGCAAGGGCAAACCAGCTGGCCGCGGCCGGGTTGATGCGGAAGCGGCGGGCGATCCGGGGGGTGCACCAGCCGATGAGGGCAACGCCGATGATCGCCGGCAACCGCATGATCACCGCCGACCAGTACGGGTGCAGTCCGACGGCGAGGATGAGCCAGTGGCTGAGGCGCAGAGCCAGCGGCCCGTAAGGGGCAGGGGTTTCGCGCCACACCCACGCGACCTGGTCCGCGAACTGCCCGGGCAGCGTGCCGGGACCGACGAAGTACGGGTTGAGGTTGTTCTGCAGCAGCCATCCCTGGGCCGCGTAGGAATAAGCGTCGTGGCTGAAGATCGGCGGCGCCAGCAGCATGGGGGCGGCGATGATCGCCAGCACCGCCCAGTGCCGCAGCTGTGGGAGTCCGCGGGCGTCGCGCCGGGCGGGTCGCACGCGCAGCCAGAACTCCAGCAGCGTGGCGAGCCCGAGGGCCGTCAGGACCGTGCCGGTCCACTTGGAGATCTCGCCGTCGAACCCCAGCGACGCTAGATACCTGGCCAGCGGCGACTTCTGCGGCAGATATGCCGGCGACAGTGACCCGAGCACCACCAGCGTGGAGCCGAGGAGCCCAAACTTGACGACGCGCTGAGCGAATGCCTCCCGCAGCGACGACAGCGCGGATTTAACCATCTTCGCCTCGCAGTTCGGCTCGGCCGTGAACCAGGCCGGCTAGGCTCTCCGCGACCGGTACGTGTTCGCCGCCCCATTCGAGGGCCCCGGTCGGGCACTGCTCGATGCAGACCCCGCAGTACATGCAGGCGCCCCAGTCGATCTCGAACTCATCAAGGACGTTGCGGGTGCGCTCGCGGGCCCCGGGCGACGGCGCGGATCGTTCTTGATGCGAGGTGAGGCGGATGCACCAGGTGGGGCATTCGCGGGCGCAGATCATGCACGAGGTGCACAAGTCCTCGATGAGACGGATGCGGCCATGGATCATCGCGACCTCCCCATCCTGGTGCCCGCGGCGGAGGTCGCGATCTCGGCGGGCGTCGCATCGGGGTTGGCGAGGACGTCGGGGGCGGGCACGCCAGGGGGAACTAGGCGGCGCCGACCCGGACTCGCCTGGTTCTGCCCGGGCTCGATTCCACCGGGCCAGCGGGTCTCTAGGCGGGCCGGGAGCAGGACGTCCTTGCGCAGCGGCGCTCCCCCGGCGTGGTTGAGGAGAGGGCGGTTGTCGTCGCCGTCGAAGACGACGCCGAAGAAGTCGTGGACCTGCCGCTGCAGCCACGAGGCACCGGCGAACAGGTCGGTGATGCCCGCCAGGTGGGGGTCATCGCGGTCGCACAATGCGTCCAGGCGGAGTTCTTCGTCGCCGCGGCGCAGCCACAGCACAACGCGGATGTGGTCACTGCGGCCGATCTCGTCGACGGCGGTCAGGTTCCACAGATAGTCGAAGCCTTCGGCGCGGGCGGCGGCGACACGATCGTGCCACGCCTCGACGGGCACGAGCTCAGCCACGGCGCACCTCCTCCAGCGCACGGGTCAGCGCGCCGGGCGGGGGCGGGCAGCCGGCGATGTAATGGTCGACGGCGACGCCGAGTTCCGCGGCCCCATGGACTGCGGCGTAGGAGTCCCAGTACGGCCCGCCGGTGGCCGTGCAGGCTCCGAAAGCGAGGACGACCGGCCGGGTGGGCAGGCCGTGGAGCAGCTCCTTGACGGCGGGCGCGACGGCGCGGGTCAGGGTGCCGGATAACACGACGGCGAGCTTCTCGTCGGCAGGCGGCTGGGCTACGGGGCGCCCCTCGGCCGCCGTCTGCGACTCGAGGGCGCAGCACGCGAGCGGCACGTCTAGGACGTACAGCGAGGCGTCGCCGAACCAGTCGCGGAAGCAAAGCATATGCGGCATCCTACGGCCGATCGTGGCCGCCAGCGGCCCATCGGGGCTAGCACCAGGGAAGTCCATAACATGAGCTACGGTTTTCCATAACGGAACCTAAGGCTCTAGACTGGCCTAGTTTGCTGGAGTACCAACGATAAAGGAGAGTGCAGGTGGCCGAAACGCGCTCGCTTGACCGCGTCGTGATCCGCTTCGCCGGAGACTCCGGCGACGGCATGCAACTCACCGGTGACCGCTTCACCGCCGAGTCCGCGTCGCTAGGCAACGACATCGCGACCCTGCCGAACTTCCCCGCCGAGATTCGCGCCCCGCAGGGGACGCTACCCGGCGTCTCGAGCTTCCAGGTGCACTTCGCCGAGTACGACATCGTCACGCCCGGCGACCGCCCCGACGTGCTGATCGCGATGAACCCGGCGGCGCTGAAGGCGAACCTCAAAGACCTGCCCGAGGGCGGCGTCATCATCGTCGACCAGGGCGACTTCACCAAGCGAAACCTGGCGAAGGTGGGCTGGAACTCCGATCCGTTGACCGATGGCACCCTAGACAAGTGGAAGGTTCATGCCCTTGATCTCAGCGGGCTGGCGGTCGCGGCGGCCAAGCCGTTCGGGCTGGGCCGCAAGGACGCGAGCCGCACGAAGAACATGTTCGCCCTCGGCCTGCTGTGTTGGCTGTACTCGCGGGAGCGCAAGGGCACGATCGATTTCCTCAAGACCAAGTTCGCGAACAAGCCGGAGATCCGCGACGCCAACATTGCGGCCTTCAACGCCGGCCACGCCTACGGCGAGACCGCCGAGATCTTCGAGCACCGCTACACCATCTCGCCGGCCCCGATGCCCGCGGGCCGATACCGGCAGGTGACCGGCAACCTCGCAACCGCGTACGGGCTGATGGCCGGCGCCGACCTGGCCGGTCTGCAGCTGTTCCTCGGGTCGTATCCAATCACCCCCGCCTCCGACATCCTCCACGAACTGAGCCGCCGCAAGGACGTCGGCGTCGTCACGTTCCAGGCCGAGGACGAGATCGCCGGCATCAGCGCCGCGATCGGGGCGTCGTGGGCCGGAAACCTCGGCGTCACCACGACTTCCGGACCCGGCATGGCGCTGAAAATGGAGGCCCTCGGCCTCGCTTTGATGACGGAGCTGCCGCTGGTCGTCGTCAACGTGCAGCGCGCCGGGCCTTCAACGGGCATGCCCACGAAGACCGAGCAGGCCGACCTGCTGCAGGCCCTGATGGGCCGCCACGGCGAGGCGCCAGTGCCGGTACTGGCCGCGCAGTCACCCGCCGACTGCTTCGACACGGCGGTCGAGGCGTGCCGGATCGCACTGAAGTACCGCACCCCCGTCATCGTGCTCACCGACGGCTATCTGGCCAACGGCGCCGAGCCGTGGCGGATCCCGGACCTTGATGCCATGGAGCCGATCGACCCGGGATTCGCGACCGAACCGAACGCCGCCAAGCCCGACGGCTCCCCGGCGTTCCACCCGTACGTCCGCGACGAGAACCTCGCCCGGGCGTTCGCGATCCCCGGCACCCCGGGGCTCGAACACCGCATCGGCGGCCTGGAGAAGAACGCGACCACCGGTGCGATCTCCTACGACCCGGCCAACCACGAGGCCATGATCCGCACGCGGGCCGAGAAGGTCGCAGGGATCGTGCGCGACGTCCCCGACCTGGAGGTCCACGATCCGTCCGGCAAGGCCCGGGTGCTGGTGCTCGGCTGGGGCTCGACATACGGGCCGATCACGGCGGCGGCGCGACGCGTCCGCCTGGCCGGACGCGAGGTCGCGACGGTGCACCTGCGGCACCTGAACCCGATGCCCGCCAACCTCGGCGACATCCTGCGCGGCTACGAGAGGATCATCGTCCCCGAGATGAACCTAGGACAGCTGGCGTTCGTGCTGCGCGCACAGTACCTCGTCGATGTCCAAAGCTATTCGCGGGTGCGCGGCCTGCCGATCTCCATCGCGGAGCTCGAAGAACACCTGACCGCCGAGATCGACGCCCTGGAGGACAAGTGACCAACGGCCTGACCCACATCCCGGTAGCGACGGCCCCGCAGACCCGCAAGGACTTCACCAGCGACCAGGAGGTTCGCTGGTGCCCCGGCTGCGGCGACTACGTCATCCTCTCTACGTTCCAGGGGATGCTCGCCGATCTCGGGCTGGCGCGCGAAAACACCGTTGTGATCTCCGGCATCGGCTGTTCATCACGGTTCCCGTACTACGTCGACTGTTACGGCATGCACTCGATTCACGGCCGCGCGACCGCGATCGCGACGGGAGTCGCGGCCGCCCGCGAGGACCTCAACGTGTGGGTGGTCACCGGCGACGGCGATGCCCTGTCGATCGGCGGCAACCATCTCATCCACGCGCTGCGCCGCAACGTGAACCTCACCATCTTGCTGTTCAACAACCGCATCTACGGGCTGACCAAGGGACAGTACTCCCCCACCTCCGAGATCGGGAAGCTCACCAAGTCGAGTCCATACGGGTCGCTCGATAACCCGTTCGACCCGGTCGCCCTGGCCCTCGGTGCGGGCGCGACCTTCGTAGCCCGCGCTGTCGACTCCGACCGCGTCATGCTCTCCGAAGTCATGAAACAGGCGGCCCAGCACCAGGGGGCGGCTCTGATCGAGATCTACCAGAACTGTCCGATCTTTAATGACGAAGCCTTCGATGCGCTCAAGGGCCCCGAGGCGGCCGAGTCACTCATCAAGCTCGTCGACGGGGAACCCGTCAAGTTCGGCGCCGACGACCGGCTGTGCGTCGTTCGCGGCGACTACGGGCTGGAGATCGTCGAGACCGCCGGCGCCGACCCGGAACGCATCGTCGTCCACGACGCGGCTCGCCCGGATCCGACGCAGGCTTTCGCCCTCGCGCAGTTGACAGACCACGGGGTACTGCACCGCGCGCCGGTGGGGATCTTCCGCGATGTCGACCGCCCGGCCTACGACTTCGAGTTGCGGGCTCAGGTGGCGGCGGCGAAGGCGGAGAACCCGCGGGCGGCTCTCTCGGCCGCCATGCGCGGCGGAGCCTCTTGGGAGATTGCTTAAATCCGTCCCGGGCCGACCGATAGGGCCACATAACTTTTGACCTGGCCAGCCGATAGGTTGGCTCGCATGCATTGGACCCCGACTGGCACCGGATACGAGCTAGCGATCCGCGACGGCGTGATCGTTGCCCGCAACGCGAAGGGCAAGGAGCTTGGCTCCGTGCCCAGCGCGGTTAAGAAGACGGCGGCGTGGGAGGAGCTGGACTCCGCCCTGAGTTTCCTTCACCAACACGACGCTGAAGCCGGTGCCGAGGTCGAGCGATGGCTGCTGCGCTCGCTGCCGGTGCCGAGCAAGGTGCTGGCCGAGGTCTGGGAGGACGAGGCCTGGAGGTCGTGGCTGACGGACCTCGTCGTCGCAACCGATGACGGCATCAGCGGGTTCCTGCGCTCCGCCGCCCCGGCTGGGCTGGGGGTCGTCGATCTCGACGGCGAGTCTGTGACCGTGGTGGCCGAACGAGTCCTGCTACCTCACCCCGCCCTGCTGAGTGACCTCGGCGACCTGCGCGAGTTCGCCGTGGAACTTGGCATCAAGCAGCGCTTCGACCAGCTGTTTCGGGAGGTCCACGTCAAACCCGCGGACCTCGACCCGAGGGCTCGCGAGCTCAACGACTGGGCGGGGGGCGACTTCGACCAGTTGCGGTTCGCGGCAGGTCGGGCGTCTTCGGCGGGCTTCAAGGTCTCCGGCGGCTACGCCACCTGCCTGTGCTTCGAGGACGGGGCAGCCATCACGGCCCGCTACTGGATCGGCGCCGATTATCCGGAGTGTGAGACCACCACCGGGGAGCTTCACTGGCTTCGAGACGAGCACGTCGTTCCGCTGGCGGAGGTCGGTCCACTCGCCTGGTCCGAAGGGATCCGCATGGCCGCACACATCTATGCCGGCCGTAAGGTCGCGAAGGAGGACGAATGATCACGAACGCCCGCACTGCCGAACTAGGTGGCATCGCCCAGGCTGCGGCACCCGACACCGTCCCCCTCCACTCCCGCCGCTACACGCATCCCGCGCTACCGGGACGCGCCGTCGTCCGCCTGGTGCGCGACAGCCTCCAGGAGGTCGAGGACCTCAGCCTCGCGGTCCTCGGGTTCAACGCCGATGGCGGCGCCGAAGTCGGGCACGTGCGCATGCGCGCCATCGGCTTCCCGGCCTGGCCCATTCTCACCGACCCCGACAACGCGCGGCACGCGTTGAACCTCGTCGGCGACCTCCGTCGAGCCGACAAGCTCGCCAAGTCCAAGGCGGGTCCGGCCAAGGAGCTCTTGGACGAGCTAGCGGGGCGCCTCGGCCAGGCCGCCCCACATTTCCTCCCGACATTCCTCGAAGAGGGGGCCCGGATCTTCCTGCGCCACGACAACCCCAGCTACGCCACGCAGTTCTTCGGCAAGGCCCGCGAGGCCGAACGTACCCACAACGTCCCCATCGACGAGCAGCGCCACCGCCTCGCGCTACTAGAGTTCGCGCTCGCCGGAGCGCTCAGCGCCAAAGAACTCACCAACGAGTCCAAGGCGCTACTTAATCGGCACAGCCCGAAGGACGCCCTGGAGATGTTCTTCACCTTGACCATCGACCGAATCCGCGGCGGTTTGCCGCCGCACGCCACGCTAGCCGCCGACCTGAAACGCCTAGTCAAGGCCGCTGGCGCCGACCAGAAGGAGGTCGATGAGCGACTCCTGACCGCGATCATCGACTCCCCCGCGCTCAGCAAGGCCCCCGGCGGCTTCTGGAAGTCGTACCTCAAACCGCTCACCCGCCTGGCAATTACCCACTCCGGCGTCCGGGCCAAGCTCGCAGCCATGACTCCTGGCAGCGTCCAAGCCGGGCCTTGGATCGAAACATTGGAAGCCACCGGCGTAGCCGACGAGTTGCGAGCCGGGAAGCACGACGCGGTCGACTGGACCCAACGCTTGTGCAAGCAAGTCCTGGACAACTGGAACGCCGAGTACCCGCACGAACTAGCCGAGTTCATCCGCCGGCTAACCACGCTGCGGGGTGCGAAAGTGACGCTGAACGTGCCTGGCTGGGTTCTCGAACCCGACATCCTCGACGCGCTCATCGAGGTGGGTGCCGAGCTTGACCTACCCGGCTTGACCAGCCACCGCAAGCTCCGCTTCGGGCACTGGGTGATGGATGATCGTCGTTCAGATTTGCGCCACCTGGCGGCCAGCCCGTTCGCCGACGCGGCCATCGCCGGCATCGGCGACCTCGACTTCGAGGATCACCTGCCGGAGCTGCTCGCACACGACGGTACTCGCCGCCTACTACACACGTGGGTTCGCCCAAAATTGACCGCGGAATCGACGGCGGTGGACTTCACCCACGAGTTGGAGCGTCTGCTGCCCGTCTACAGCACCGAGGGCCTGGCTGAGTTCAAAGACGAACTGGACGAGTTCGAGTCCCGGGCCGATCTGGCCCTGATCCTCGCCAACACGCTTCGCGAAGGTCTCCTGGTCGAGTTGGGGTGGCCCGCCCTGGAGGAGGCCATCGCCGAGTTCGGCACTGACCCGATCACTTTTCACCTGTGCTGGCCCGCGATCGGCGTCGCTAGCGGACTTCGCGTCATCTGGGTCGAGGGTGAGAACCGGGTCGGGGACGTGACGCTCCACATCCCGGGAGGCAAGGGCTCTGCCCATGTGCGGTGGCTGCGAGTGCAGGGACAAACCTGTTGCATCCACCGGGACGCCAGCTACGACCTGTATCTGACTTGGGAGTCGGACCCGACCAACCACCTTGCCCTTGACCGCGGTTGGTACGCATTCCAAGACGACGCCGTCCACTTCGAGGTTCCCGGCGGCCGGCTGCTCGGGGCGGGTCTGCTGCGCCCCGGCGATCGCACCTTGCCTGTGGAAGGCATCGAGTCGATGCTCAGCGACGGCACGCACTTCTGGATAGCAGAAAAGCACATCAAAGAAGTCGACCCGGCGACGGGCAAGGTCGGCCGCGAGTCGTTGCCGTCCGGCCTCGCGAACCTCGTCGAACAGCACCTGCGGGACGACTGGCAGCTCGACCACGATTCGGTCGTGTGGTACCCGGCCGTGCCCGGTTCGGAGGGTTCACCGCTGCCCACCGCCGGCGGGATGCACGGCTGGGCGTCGCTACACCGAGGTGATCAATCCCTTCGCGTCTTCGTCGACGGGACCAATTGGACCCCGCCCGGGCTCCACGCCAGGGTGGCCGCCCGACGTCCAGGCGGCGGCCTGTGGGGACTCAACGCAAACGGCAACCTGCTCTCGCACACCACCGGCGCGTCCATCGCTGCTTCGCTGACTCGGGATAGCGAAGCTCACCCGCTGCACTTCCTGCCGCTGGTCGGCTGGCATTATCTGCGGCCCCGCGATGAGCCAGCTAGCGTCCGCCTGCGCGCCCTGGAACCGCACCTGGCGGCCCGCATTCTGGAGGTAACAGAGGACGAGATCACTGACGCGGCACGCATCCAGGTCGCCAACCTCATCGGTACCACCGCCGAGCCTCTGGTCGAGGCGATCTGCCAGATCGCCTTGCTCGTGAACACCAGCGGGGCAGCGCTGAAGCAAGTCCGCGAAGCGGCAGAGGCTCCCCAGGATGCCGGGACCTTCACCGAGTGGGAACCGTCGGCCGATGCCGTGAGCTGGATCCGCTCCAACTGCGATGCGGCCACTCGGCGGGCCGGATACCGCTACCTGGCGAGGCACATCACCGACTCACCCGCCCCTGAGGCAGCTATTCAGCCATCCGTGTGGATCGGCCTCGCGTATCCGGAGCTGTATCTCGCCGGCGCCACCCGGCCGTTTTCGACGCGAGATGAGATCGGCGGCGCGGCGGCCACGATCGGGGCTATCCGCGACCAGGGACTCCACCGGCCCGGCGCCCGGCTGTTCACCATCGCGCAGGACTACGACCACCGTCTCGACATCGACGACGGGGCCTTGATCCAGACCTCCGTCGGAAATGTCATGGCTCTCACCTCTAACTACAGCTTCGGAGAGGGTTTCCCGTTGCTGTGCCTCTCGTTGGATGGCGCGATGCCAGAAAGCGTCGATGACCACGCCGTCCAAACGTTCGCGGAGGCCTCAAACGTCGACCTGGACCGGGTGATCCAGGCTTTCGAACTCCTGCTGGAGCAGGGACCACCCGCCTGGGTTCCGGAGCGGGCAGAGCGTCTAGCGGCTGGCACCGGCTGGCCGCTACCCGCCGCCAAGGTCTTCCTGGCCCAGATGCCAAACATGCGCTATTACGTGCACAACTGGCTCCCGAAAGCGATCCGCGAACTGCTGGGCCTGAAGGTAGCTGAGGCACAAGTGGCCAGGAATTTCCTGACCGCCATCGATGATGACGTCCTGCTCAAGCTGATGCTCGCAGGCTGTCACGAGCCATTGACGCTCGCGCGGGATGGAGTCGATGTCGACGCCATTGTCGCGGCCTGGAAGCGGCTCTCGCAAGACCGCTTCGAGTTCCCCGGGGAGGTCTTGCAGCAGATCGATCGGGCCTTCGCCTGGGATGGAAGCCTGGGCTTGCGAAACCTAGCCGAAACCCCTCACATCGACGACATGCGGCAACTGCTGTGGCTCGCCTACAGCCTGCCGCTGGATGCCGATCTGCGCGCCTGGGCCGCGGGCCGATTCCCCGCCCTCCGCGATGCCGCATTCAACAAGCCCCTAATGTCCCACTTCTACGATCATTCGGAGCGCCAAGCCGTTCGGGTGGCGCTTGGCCTACCCGCCTTCGATCTCCCCCCGCAGAACCAAGTTGACCAATTCGATGCCTGGAGGCTGACGGCCACACCCTGGCATGACGTCTTAGAGTTCTACCCAGATCGGGTGCGCTCCTGGGACCTGGAAGAGGGTCGAGCCGCCGCGCTCCCCGCAGACTCGCTCGGCGTCGAGATCGGGTTGCTGTGCGCGCTCCAGCGGGGCGACTTCGAGCCGATCGAGGCCGCGCTTGCGACCCCGGGCGAGGGCTGGGCCCAGGACCCGCTGCGCTCCGCCCCCGAGGCAGTCGCTAGCGTGCGGGAGCAACTTGGCCTGGACGAGGACGCGGCCCGCTACTGGCTGCAGCTCCTCGCCCTGCCCGACCCGAAGGACGCCAACATCCACCGTTGGAACGGCTGGACGCGCGCCAAGCGCCTGAAGGCCGCCGCTCCGCTGATCGAGCAGGGCCTAGTAGTGGAGGCGAAGCGGTCCCGCGCCGGGCGGTCGCTATTCCTGCCGGGAGGGTG
>CAMCJC010000037.1 GCA_945875065.1 uncultured Propionibacteriaceae bacterium
CTCGATCGCGGACCGCACGACATCTATGCACTTGTCCTCGACGTCGGCGGGCAGCCCGGTGGGGGAGAAGTGCGCGACGGGAACGGGCAGATCCGTGGCGGCTAGCTCGTCGCCATGGGGCAGCACGAACAGGATCTCGCCGTCGTGGACCAAAGCCTGGGCACCCAACTCGATGCCGTCGAGGAAAGCCTCGACGAGGATGCCGGTCCCTGCGCAAGTGTCTCGAATCTCCTCGAAAACCCGAACCGCCGCTGCCTCGTCTCTCACGATGTGGACGCCGTTCGAGCCCTGCTGGCTCGGGTTCTTCACGACCGCCGGGAGGCCAACCTCCGCGATCGCGGCGCGGATGTCGTCGTTGGGGCCCAGGACCCGGAACTTGGCCGTGGGCACGCCTCGCTCGGCGAGGCGCTGCTTCATCGGCACCTTGTTGTTGCACAGGACCGCAGCAGCGCCGGGGATGCCGCGCAGCCCCAGGTCGTCGACGAGCCGCGCGACCGCCGGCATGGCGATGTCCATGCACGCGATGGCGAACGCATCCACCTGGAACTCGCGGGCCCGGTCGGCGACACGATCCGGCTCGATGAGGTTGACCTCCATGACCTCGTCGGCGAGGTCGAGGCCGGGCAGGTCAGGACGTAGCTGGGTGCCGACCACGACGGTCGCGCCGAGCCGTTTCAGCGCCTGGATTAGGCCCACCTGGCCCCGCCCGGCACCTAGCACCAAGACTCGGCGCCGGGCGGCTGGCAGCTGCGTCATGCGACCTCCATGGCGATGTGGTTCAGGGCCTCGGTGCAGCGGGTTCGCGCCTCCTCCTGGGTGGCGCCATAGGCGATGACGTGGCCCAGACGGTCGGCGCTGGACAGGGTGCCCGCTCCGACGTGGCCGAGCGGCTTGACCAAGTCCACGAGGACGACGCCGGGCATCGCCTGGGCATCCGGGATGCCGTGGACGGCCGACAGCTTGCCTTCCGGAGCCTCCATGAAGCGGACGGCGCACGGCGTACCCTCGGGGGTCGGCACCTCGAACGGCATGTCGACGGCGTTCTTGATCACCAGACCGACCAGGTCGACGCCGGTTGACAAGGGAGCCAGGTGCGAGGTGACGCAGTCTCCGCCGAGTCGAGCGCCGATCTCGATCATGACGGGGCCGCGGCGTGTGAGCATCAGCTCCGCGTGCCCGGGGCCGCGGTGGATGCCGACCGCCTCGGAGGCGGCGATCGCCACGGCGCGGGCAGCATCGAGGATGTCCTCGGGCAGTTCGGACGGCTGCGAGTGCCCCAGCTCGACGAAGTGAGGGGCCCCGGAGGTGTACTTGTCGGTCACGACGACCACGTGCATGCGCTCGCGGTCGTGGAACATCTCGAGGCTGATCTCGGTGCCGACGAGGAACTCCTCGGCGATCACCTGGCCGCCGCGGGAGTACAGCTGGGCGTACTCGTAGGCGTCCTGCAACTCGGACGGATCCTCAACGATCACGACGCCCCGACTACCGGAAGAGTCCGTGGGCTTGAGAATCAGCGGGAAGCCGATCGAAGCGGCGGCGGCCTCGGCGTCGGCGAACGAGTTCACTAGGCGGTACTCGGGGTGCGGGACGCCGGCCGCTTCGAAGGCCTTGGCCATCACGAACTTGTCAGTGCAGGCCAGAGCCGCTTCCGGGGTGATGGCGGGCAAGCCGAGTTCGGCCGCGACGGCCGCGACGACTTTCATGGGCGCGTCGGTCGCGGTCGTGGTTATGCCTGAAGGCTTCACGCGCCGAGCCAGGTCCATGATGGCGTCGGTGTCAAGCGTGGAGATGCAATGGAACTCGTCGGCGATGTCGCGGCCGACAGCGTCGGGATCCATGTCCACAACGATTGAGCGGACCCCCAGGCGGCGGGCGGCTTCGATAAGCGGGACCTGGAGGAATGAAGCCCCCAAAATGATCACCGATGGTTGATTGTCGTTAGTCATCTCTGGTTCCCCTCATCCGAGTAGACGTTCTTGGCCTTTAGCACCGAGGACAGCGTGGCAAGGACAACTCGAACATCCATGCCAAAGGTCAAATGATCGATGTAGTAGCAGTCGTGGCGGTAACGCTCTTCGATGGAGCTGGAGTTCCTGTAGAACGCTTGGTTGTAGCCGGTAATTCCCGGCCGGACGTCAAGGCGACGCAACTCGTCGCCCGTCAACTCGTTCAGCGGCCGGGTAGTGAGGTTGGGTCGAGGGCCGATGACGCTCATGTCGCCGAGCAGAACGTTCAGGAACTGCGGCAACTCGTCGACCGAGGTTTTGCGGAGAAATCGTCCGACGCGGGTGATGCGGGCGTCGTTCGACACGGCGACCG
The DNA here is from genome assembly GCA_945875065.1 of uncultured Propionibacteriaceae bacterium. Lineage (GTDB taxonomy): Bacteria > Actinomycetota > Actinomycetes > Propionibacteriales > Propionibacteriaceae > Arachnia. The sequence continues at coordinate 2,323 of CAMCJC010000037.1, forward strand.
TCGAACGGTCCGGGTTCCGCAGGTCGGGGGCGCCCACCTTCATCGAACGGAACTTCCACATCCGGAACGTGCGCCCCTTCAAGCCGCGTCGTTCCTGCCGATAGAAGATCGGGCCGCGGTCGTCGAGCTTGATCGCCGCCCCGACGAACGCGGTGGCCACCGCGACCAACGGCAGCACGGCCAAGCCGAAGATGACGTCTAGGGTGCGCTTGCCCGCCGCGGCGTAGAGGCCCCGGTGTACGGGTCGCGGCGTGGCTGAGCTAGCGTCGGATGCGGTCGATGGTGAATGATTCATGAGCGTTTTTCCTCGGGCGTCGGAAGCACCCAGAAGGATCGTAATGGCCATGGACCCGCGTGTTTCCTCGATGGATGGCGGCCAGTTGGCTGACAGACGAAGGTTCATACCGAGCTGTCGCGTTGGGGAACCGGTGCTCCGCTTGGTACGCTGCCTAGGTTGCCTTAACTGGGCGCATGATCGACACCGTGAGACTGAAAGAGGGGCCGGATGCTCTCCGCCTTCGCCAGCGCGCTCAAGACGCCGGAGCTGCGCAAGAAGATCTTCTTCACCCTAGGAATGCTCCTCGTGTTCCGCCTCGGGTCCTCCATCCCGTCCCCCAACGTCAACGTTCAGGCGTTGGACGTCTGCGTAGCGTCGGCGTCGGCCGGGCCGCAGGCCGGCCTGTACTCGATGATCAACCTGTTCTCGGGCGGTGCCCTTCTGCGCCTGACCGTCTTCGCGCTTGGTGTGATGCCGTACATCACCGCGTCGATCATCCTGCAGCTGCTGACCGTGGTCATCCCGCGCCTTGAGTCGTTGAAGAAGGAGGGGGCCGCGGGCCAGGCAAAGATCACGCAGTACACCCGCTACGTGACCCTCGTCCTCGCCCTGCTTCAGGCCGCAGGGTTCGTGACGATGGCCCGCACCGGCCAGCTGCTGAACTGCCCCGGCATTCTCTACACGGAAGAGATCTTCCCGCTGGTGACGATGGTCCTGACGATGACCGCCGGCACCGTGGTCATCATGTGGATGGGCGAACTCATCACTGAGCGCGGCATCGGCAACGGCATGTCCGTGCTGATCTTCACCCAGATCGCGGCCTCCTTCCCGGCCGGACTGTGGTCGATCAAGGAGGGCCACCCCGGGGCCACCGGCTGGTTCCTGTTCGCCGCGGTGACTGCGATTGGCCTCATCGTGATGCTCGGAATCTTGTTCATCGAGCAGGGGCAGCGTCGGGTGCCCGTCCAGTACGCCAAGCGCATGGTCGGTCGTCGCCTCGTCGGCGGCTCGACCACCTACATCCCCCTGAAGGTGAACCAGTCGGGCGTCATCCCCGTCATCTTCGCAAGCTCCATCCTGTACCTGCCCACCCTCGTGGCGCTGTTCAGGCCCGAGTCAGGGTTTGGGCAGTGGATCGGCGCGAACTTCAACCCCAACGGCTGGGTTTACGGCGTCGCGCAGTTCTTCCTGATCATTGCGTTCTGCTACTTCTACGTCGCGATCTCGTTCAACGCGGAAGAGGTCTCGGACAACATGAAGAAATACGGGGGCTTCATCCCCGGGATCCGCGCCGGTAAACCGACCGAGCGCTACTTGACCTATGTCTTGAACCGTCTCACGGCCCCCGGGTCGTTCTATCTCGCCGTGATCTCGCTGCTGCCGACGCTGGCGTTCATCGCGGTCCAGGCCAATCAGAACTTCCCGTTCGGCGGCACCTCCATCCTGATCATCGTCGGCGTCGCGCTTGATACCGTCAAGCGCATCGAGAGCCAGCTGCAGCAAAGGAACTACGAGGGCTTCCTGCGATGAGAATGTTGATAATGGGGGCACCGGGGGCAGGTAAAGGCACCCAGGCGTCCTCATTGGCCGCCGCGTACGGAGTGCCGGCGGTCTCGACGGGAGACATCTTCCGCGCCAACATCAAGCAGGGCACCGCGCTGGGCAAGCGAGTCCAGGCGCTGATCAGCGCCGGTGAGTACGTGCCCGACGATGTCACCGAGTCGATCGTCGCCGACCGGCTCGCAGAGGAGGACTGCGCCGGCGGCTTCCTCCTCGATGGTTTCCCGCGCACGATGCACCAGGTCCGCTTCCTGGATCGGCACCTCGCGAGCCAAGGCAAGCGCCTCGACGCCGTTGTCTCGCTCCTCGTGGACCCGGAGGTGCTGGTCGGACGGCTGCTAGACCGCGCCGCCCAGGAGGGGCGCAGCGACGACAACGAGGACGTGATCCGGCGTCGCATGGAGGTTTATGCCGGTCAGACCGCGCCGCTGCTGTTCCACTATCAAGGCAAGGGACTCCTGGTCGACGTCGAGGGCACTGGAACCGTCGACGAGGTGCGCGAACGTATGCTGGCCGCCGTCGAGGCGCACACCTCGGATCGCTGATGCATATCGAGATCAAGACGCCCGAGCAGCTGCGGGCGATGCGGAAGGCGGGGCTGGTCGTCGCCGAGGGGCTGCGCCGCATGCAAGAGGCGACGCAGGTGGGCGTCACCACCGCAGACATCGACGCGGTGGGCCGCGCGGTGCTCGCCGAGGCCGGGGCGACGTCCAATTTCCTGGGCTACGGCGCCGACTACGGTGCGCCGTTCCCGGGTGTCGCCTGCATCTCGGTCAACGACGAGCTCGTGCACGGGATCCCGGGGGAGCGGGTCATCGCCGACGGCGACATCGTCTCGATCGACTTTGGTGCGGTCCTAGATGGCTGGCACGGCGATGCGGCCCGGACATTCAGTGCGGGGACGCCGCGGCCGGAGGATGTCGAACTGAGCGCTGCCACCAAGGAGGCGCTGTGGCAGGGCATCGCGGCGGTCCGCGACGGAGGCAAGGTCTCTGACGTCTCGAAGGCCATCGAGCGCAGCATCAAGGGGCAGCGACGCCGCTACGGCAACCTGCGCGAGTACACCGGACACGGGATCGGTACCGCCATGCACATGGAGCCCGACGTCCCGAACCAGGCGCGAGGCGCGCCGCAGACGCGGCTTCGCGTCGGTATGGCCCTGGCCATTGAGCCGATGCTCACCCTCGGCCTGCACCAGACGGTTGTCGCCGACGACGAGTGGACCGTCCTCAGCCGTGACGGCTCCCGTGGGGCGCACTGGGAGAACACCGTCGCGATCACCCCGGACGGGCTGTGGGTGCTGACCGAGCCCGACGGTGGCGAGGCTGAACTGAGGGCACGGGGCGTGCCTTTCGGGCCCCTGGCTGACTGAGCCCGAGGCCCGCCGAACTCAGCGGGCCCTACAGGTATTGAGGACGTTGGTTAGTCGGCGAAGCAGCCGATCACCGGCGTCCACTCGACGACGTGCGCATCGGCGAGGACCGCGTTGCGGCGGAATGGGTCGTCGGCCAACAGCTCGGTGACGGCCTCCGGCGAGGCGGCCTGGACGATGAGCAACGCCGACGGGGGAGTGGTGCCCGGGCAGGCCCCGGCGGCCACGACGCCTTTCCCTACCAGCGAGGACAGGAACGCCCGATGGTCGGGACGGTGCTGCGCGATGAGGTCGGCGTCGTCGACATAGGTGTAGTGCACGGCGTAAAAGTTCATGGGGATACGTTACGCCCCAGTTTTGGGCCCGTAGCGCGGCCGAACTACAATCAGGCGGGCGCGCGGCGCCTTGCCGCCCGCCAAGTCCACGAGAATCGGGAGCCAATGGCGAAGAAAGAAGGAGCCCTCGAGCTGGAGGGCACGGTGGTCGAAGCCCTGCCGAACGCGATGTTTAGAGTCGAACTGGCCAACGGCCACAAGGTGCTGACCACCATCAGCGGAAAGATGCGCCAGCACTACATCCGCATCCTGCCCGCCGACCGTGTGATCGTGGAGCTTTCGCCCTACGATCTGGGTCGCGGCCGCATCGTCTACCGCCACAAGTAGATCGGAAACCCGAAGCCCCAACCAGGCGGCGCGGCCAATGTCGATCGCCCCGCCAGTAGAGCCAAGCCCCCGAGAGCAGGTTTTGCCGATTCTCGGGGGCTTGGCGTAGGCTAGGCCGTCGGTCGTGACCGACCGGAAGCTGTCGTGCGTCCGGACGTAGTGGCCGAGCTCATCCACCACTGATTGGGCAGCAAGCTGCCCAGTCGCCGATTGAAAAGGTTGCTCGAATGAAGGTTCAGCCGAGCGTCAAGAAGATCTGCGACAAGTGCAAGGTCATCCGCCGGCACGGTCGTGTGATGGTGATCTGCGAGAACCCGCGGCATAAGCAGCGCCAGGGCTGAAGCCCAAGCGGGGAACTGTAGAGCATCGCGGAACGGGGCAGGTCGCCCAGCCCGCCAGACAACTAAACAACAACGTGAGCGCAAGGGCCGCCGAAAGGTGACTCCCTACCCTTGGACGAAGGCCAAGGCCCCTCATGGGCGGAAGACTCGCCCAGTGCCGGAGGGGACGCGCCACGCCGCACACCTTCGCGGTTCCACGACCTGACCGGGAGCATTCCCACTGGGCCGAAGCTATGAAAGGGAAACTATGGCACGCCTCGTTGGTGTCGACCTGCCGCGCGAAAAGCGCCTGGAGGTCGCCCTGACCTACATCTTTGGCGTCGGCAAGACTCGCGCCGCCGAAACCCTCGCCGCCACCGGTATCAGCGGCGATCTCCGCGTTCACCAGCTCACCGAGGAACAGCTCGTTGCGCTCCGTGACCACATCGAGGGCAACTACGAGATCGAGGGTGACCTCCGTCGTACCGTTGCCGCCGACATCCGCCGCAAGGTCGAGATCGGCAACTATCAGGGCCGCCGCCACCGCAGCGGGCTCCCGGTCCGTGGCCAGCGCACTCGTACCAACGCGCGCACTCGCAAGGGCAAGAAGAAGGCCGTGGCCGGCAAGAAGAAGGCACGCTGACCCCGCGGGTGAGCGAAAAGGAGATTGACGATGGCAACCGCTAGCCGCAAGCAGGCCGCCAAGACCAAGGTGCGCCGCAAGGAAAAGAAGAACGTCCTCGCTGGACAGGCTCACATCAAGAGCACCTTCAACAACACGATCATTTCGATCACCGACCCCACCGGGGCCGTGATCTCTTGGGCCTCCGCCGGCACCGTCGGCTTCAAGGGCTCCCGCAAGTCGACGCCGTTCGCCGCCCAGATGGCCGCCGAGGCCGCTGGCCGCCGTGCCATGGAGCACGGCATGAAGAAGGTCGACGTGTTCGTCAAGGGCCCGGGCTCGGGCCGAGAGACCGCGATCCGTTCGCTGGGCGCCGTCGGGCTTGAGGTCGGGGCTATCTCCGATGTCACCCCCGTGCCGCACAACGGCTGCCGCCCGCCGAAGCGTCGTCGCGTCTGATCGGCACGAGAAGTAAAGGACAAACATAATGGCTCGTTACACCGGACCCATGACCAAGAAGTCCCGTCGCTTCGGGACCGACCTGGTTGGCAACGACAAGGCTTTTGAGCGCCGACCCTACCCCCCGGGCGTCCACGGCCGAGGCCGCACCAAGGACTCCGAGTACTCCCTGCAGCTCAAGGAGAAGCAGAAGGCCCGGTTCGCCTACGGCATCCTGGAAAAGCAGTTCCGCCGCTACTACGAGGAGGCTGACCGCTTCCCCGGCAAGACCGGCGAGAAGCTGCTTCAGATCCTCGAGTCTCGCCTCGATAACGTGGTTTACCGCGCTGGGTTCGCGGCTACCCGCCGCCAGGCCCGCCAACTCGTGGTGCACGGTCACTTCCTGGTCAACGGCCAGAAGGTGAACATTCCGTCGTACCGCGTCAAGGCCCACGACATCATCGACGTGCGCGAGAAGTCCCTCAACCTCCACCCGCTCGTGGTGGCGCGCGAGACCCACAACGAGCGCGTGGTTCCCGGCTGGCTGGAGGCCCGCCCGAACCGCATGCGTATCCTCGTCCACCAGCTCCCCGTCCGCGAGCAGATCGTCGTGGATGTATCGGAGCAGATGATCGTCGAGTTCTACTCCAAGTAGTCGATGGTCCCAGGCTGGCCGACACCCGTCGGCCAGCCTCACCCGGGTTTCCGGGGCTCGCGGCCAAGAAATCCTGGCCGCGGCATTCGCGCCATCAAATAGCGGTTGGCGCGGGAAGGAAGAAATGCTCATCGCACAGCGTCCGACTCTGTCGGAAGAGGTTGTTGCCGAGAACCGCTCCCGGTTCATCATCGAACCGCTGGAGCCCGGCTTCGGCTACACCCTCGGTAACTCCATGCGCCGCACGCTCCTATCGTCTATCCCGGGCGCGGCCGTGACATCGATCAAGATCGAAGGTAACCCGCACGAGTTCTCCACCCTGGAGGGCGTGGTCGAGGACGTCACCGAGATTATCCTCAACCTGAAGGGCCTCGTGCTCTCCTCGGAGGAGGACGAGCCGGTGGTCATGTACCTGCGCAAGGCGGGGGCCGGCGAGGTCACAGCGGCTGATGTGCAGCCGCCGGCTGGGGTCGAGGTGCACAACCCCGGCCTGCACATCGCCACCCTCGCGGAAGGCGGGCGTCTCGAGATGGAACTCGTCGTTGAGCGCGGCCGCGGCTACGTCTCCAGCGTTCTGAACAAGGATCCCGATGCCGAGATCGGACGCATCCCCGTCGACTCGATCTATTCGCCGGTGCTGAAGGTCAGCTACAAGGTGGAAGCCACCCGCGTGGCCCAGCGCACCGACTTCGATCGCCTCATCATCGACGTTGAGACCAAGCCGTGCATCGCGCCGCGTGACGCCGTCGCCTCCGCCGGTCGCACCCTCGTGGAGTTGTTCGGTCTGGCCCGCGAACTCAATGTGCACGCCGAGGGCATTGAGATCGGCCCGTCGCCGGTCGATGAGCAGATCGCCGAGTCGCTGAACCTTCCGGTCGAAGACCTGAACCTGTCGGTCCGCTCCTACAACTGCCTCAAGCGCGAGGGAATCCACACCGTCGGCGAACTCGTTGCCCGCTCGGAGGAGGATCTCCTCGACATCCGTAACTTCGGTTCCAAGTCAATCCTTGAAGTCAAGGTGACCCTGCACAACCTTGGCTTGTCACTGCGCGACGCCGCCCCAGGCTTCGACCCGATGGAGGCCATTGAGCGCTACGACGAGGACCACGAAGACGAAGCTGACCTCGACGACGACTTCACCGAGACCGAGCAGTACTGAGAACCCATCCGAGCGCTGCTCGGGACGAGACTGAAAGAACCGCAACATGCCCAAGCCGACGAAGGGTCCCCGCCTCGGCGGATCCCCCACCCACGAGCGCCTCATCCTGCGCAACCTGGCCACTCAGCTCTTTGAGCACGGCCGCATCACCACCACCGAGACCAAGGCTCGTCGTCTCCAGCCGCTGGCCGAGAAGCTCATCACCAAGGCCAAGCGCGGCGACCTGCACTCGCGTCGCCTGGTGCTCCAGTCGGTGACCGACAAGGACGTGGTGGCGAAGTTGTTCGAGGAAATCGCCCCGGCGCTCGTCGGTCGCGACGGCGGCTGCACCCGCATCACCAAGATCGGGCTCCGCAAGGGCGACGCCGCGCCGCTAGCGATCATTGAGATCGTGACCGACCCGGTTGCCAAGAAGGAGCAGCCAGCCGAGAAACCCGCCAAGTCTGAAAAGCCCGCGAAGGCCGAGAAGCCTGCCAAGGGCGAAGAAGACAAGGCCGAAGATGACAAGGCTAGCGAGGCCGAGACCGAGCAAGCCGAGTAATTCGACTAGACGGTGAAGCCCGTCGGGACCATCCCGGCGGGCTTCACCCATCCCGCCAGCCGGAACAATCCAGGCGAAATCCAGGCCCTGCGCTAATGTGCAGGACACCGAACTGTATGAAGGGGCCCCAAGTGCTGAAGACTGCGAAGCTGTTGACGTCGATGGCCGCGGCCGCCGCCCTCCTGCTGACCGGGTGCGGCGGTTCCGGATCGAACGCCCAGCTCAAGGTGGGCATCATCAACTATGTCTCGCACACCGCGCTCGACGCCGTCCAGAAGGGCTTCATCGACGGTCTAGCGGAGGCCGGATATAAGGACCAGGAGAAAATTGCACTCGAGATCCAAAATCCGCAGGCCGATCAGAGCACCCTGGGCGCGATCGCAACACAGTACGGCCAGGACGGCAAGGACCTAGTGCTCGCGATCGCCACGCCGGCCGCGCAGGCAGCCGCGCAGGCGATCACGGACAAGCCGGTGCTGTTCGGCGCCGTCACGGACCCGGTCGGGGCGGGCCTCGTCGCGTCCCTCGAGGCCCCCGGCGGCAACGTGACCGGAGCATCCGATCTGAACCCGGTCGAAAACCAGATCAAGCTCATCAAGGAGATCAAGCCGGAGGCCAAGACCCTCGGAGTCGTGTACGCCTCAGGCGAGGCCAACTCCGAAGTGCAGGTCAAGGCCGCCGAGGAGGCCGCGGTCGCTCAGGGCTTGGAGATCAAAAAGACGGCGATCGTGAACTCTTCGGAGATTCAGCAGGCCGCGGAGTCGCTTGAGGTCGATGCGTTCTACGTGCCCACCGACAACGTCGTAGTCTCGGGTCTCGAAGGCCTGATCCAGGTGGCCGAGACCAAGGGCGCCGTGGTTGTCGCATCCGACGAGGGCTCCGTGCAGCGCGGCTCCGCCGCCTCCTACACCGTGAACTACGAGAAGCAAGGGCGCGACCTGGCCGCGATGGCCGTGAAGATTTTCGAGGGTGCTAAGCCGGCCGACCTGCCAGTTGGCACTCAGGACTCCTTCGACCTGTGCGTCAATGAGGCCGCGGCCACCCGGCAGGGTGCGACGCTGCCCGTGGCCCTGGTTGAGCGCGCCATCAAGAAGTTCTGATGGTCATAGCTGTAGAGCTGGGGCTCCTCTATGCCGTGATGGCCCTGGGGGTTTACCTGACCTACCGGGTGCTGGACTTCCCCGACCTGACCGTCGACGGTTCGTTCGTCACCGGGGCAGCCCTCGCGGCCGTGCTGATCGCCGGTGGCGTACCGCCGTGGGCCGCGGCGCTCGTCGGCGGACTCGGTGGCATGGTCGGCGGCATCGTCACGGGCGTGCTGCACGTCAAGGCCAACATCAACCCGCTGCTGGCCGGCATCCTGACGCAGATCGCGCTGTATTCGGTGAACCTGAGGATCCTTGGCAAGGCCAACGTGCCGGTGCTGCGGACCAGGGCGCTGTTGGCGCCGCTCGACAAGGCGGGGCTGCTGCACTCCTGGGCGTCGATCGCGGTCTATGCCGGCATCGCGATCGCCGTCGGCAGCCTCCTGTATTGGTTTCTCGGAACCCGATACGGCGTCGCGGTTCGGGCGACCGGCGACAACGAGCTAATGGCTCAGTCGCAGGGGATCAACACTGGGAGCGCGAAGATCGTCGGGTTGGCGCTGTAGAACGGCATGGTCGGGCTGTGCGGCGCACTCGTTGCGCAGCACCAGGGCTCCGCGGATATCTCCATGGGGATCGGCCTGATCGTCGCCGGCTTGGCGTCGGTGATCATCGGGCAGGCAGTGTTCGGGATGACTGCGGTGTGGCAGTCGGTGCTGGCCGCCACGCTCGGCTCGATCCTGTACCGCGGCGCGATCCAACTGGCTCTGGCGGCGGAGCTGAACCCGAACGACATGAAACTCGTCTCGGCGGTCCTCGTGGTGCTGGCGCTGGTGCTGCCGCAGCTGACGTTCTTCAAGAAGCTCCGTGCGCGGCGGCGCGCGGCCCAACAGGGGGCGTGACGTGCTCGAGATCAACCAGGTAACCAAGCGGTTCTTCCCGCACACCGTCAACGAGCGCGTCGCCCTGGACCAGGTCTCGCTACGGCTAGCCGAGGGTGATTTCGTGACCGTCATCGGCTCCAACGGTGCGGGAAAGTCGACCCTGCTGAACGTCATCTCGGGGCGGTACGCGCCCGACGGCGGATCGATCGTCATCGACGGCCGCGACGTCTCCCGCATGCCCGAATACAAGCGCGCAGCCTGGGTCGGGCGCGTGTTCCAGGATCCGATGGCCGGCACGGCGCCACGCCTGACGATTGAGGAGAATCTTGCGATCGCGTTCCGTCGCGGCAAGTCCCGCGGTCTCGGCATGGCCGTGACCAAGGCCAACCGCGAGGTGTTTCGGGAGGAGCTGAAGTCGCTCGACCTGGGGTTGGAAAACCGGCTCGACATGCGCGTCGGCATGCTCTCCGGCGGTCAGCGGCAGGCCCTGAGCCTGCTGATGGCGACTTACGCGCGGCCGGCGATCTTGCTGCTCGACGAGCACACCGCCGCCCTCGACCCGTCCCGGGCGGAACTCATCACCCGGTTGACGGGGGAGCAGGTCGCGCGGCACGGCCTAACTGCGCTGATGGTGACGCACAACATGCAGCAGGCACTG
>CAMCJC010000038.1 GCA_945875065.1 uncultured Propionibacteriaceae bacterium
AGCGGCCAGCCGCGGTGTAGATCGCCGCGTTGCGCGCGACCCGCGAAGGATTTACGCAGTCGAATGTGTCGGAACCGGCAGCCACCGCCGCAAACAGATCCTCGGGCTCGGAGATGCCGAGCAGATGGCGCGGCTTATCTTCGGGCAGTTCATCGGTCATCCAGCCGATGATCGTCGCCAAGTTCTCCTTCTCCAGTGCGCCGCCGAGACCGAAGCCGTCGAAGCGCTGCCCGTCGACATCCAGCTCGGCGAGGCCACGAGCCGCCTGGCGCCGCAGGTCCTCGTATTGGGCCCCCTGAACGACGCCGAACAGCGCCTGATAAGGCTTGGTGGTGCGCTCGCGGGTCAGCTGGGCGTGGGCCTTCAGGCACCGGGTCGCCCAGCGGTGGGTGCGCTGGACGGAGGCCTCCTGGTAACGGCGGGTGTTCATCAAAGTAGTCAGCTCGTCGAAGGCGAACATGATGTCGGCCCCCAACTCGTGTTGGATGCGCATCGACACCTCGGGTGTGAAGCGAAGCTTGTCGCCGTTGAGATGCGAGTAGAAGGTGACCCCGTCCTCATCGACGTGGGCCCTGCGGGTTTTGCCCTCGGCGATGACGTCGTCGCTCTTCAGTCCCTTGGTGTCCATGGCTAGGACCTTCTTGAAGCCGGCCCCGAGGCTCATAACCTGGAACCCGCCAGAGTCGGTGAAGGTGGGGTACGGCCAGTTCATGAACGACGACAGGCCACCGGCCTCGTCGACCAGGTCGGAGCCGGGCTGCAGGTACAGGTGGTATGCGTTGGCCAGCAACGCCTGAGCACCCAGTTCGGCCATCGCCTCCGGCAACACCGCCTTGACCGTGGCCTTGGTCCCGACCGGTATGAACGCCGGGGTCTGGATTTCACCGTGCGGAGTCGTGATGGTGCCGGTGCGAGCCTTGCCATAAGTCACCCCGACCTGGAATCCGAAGTTCATCACCCCAGGCTAGCGGTCAGCAGCTGGAGTTGCGCGAGAGCGGCCGCGCCCGCGGTCGACGTGCGCAGCACCCCGTCGCTGACCAGCACCGGGATAGCACCCGCTGCCTCGAACTCTTCGAGCTCCTCCGGGCTGATGCCGCCTTCCGGCCCTACGATGCACAGCACCTCGCCGGCTTTGGGGATAGCAGCGGGCGTCACGGGGCCGGAGGCGTCCTCGTGCAGTACCAGCGCTGACGCGACGGAGCCGATCCGTTCGATGCCCTGCGAAGTGGTGGCGAAGGTGACTTCGGGGACCCGGAAGCGGCGGGACTGCTTGGTCGCCTCGCGGGCCGTAGCCGCCCATTTGGCTAGCGACTTCTCGCCCCGCTCGCCATGCCAGCGAACGATCGACCGCGACGCCTGCCAAGCGATGATCTCGTCGACGCCCAGCTCGGTCATGATCTCGACGGCTCGTTCGGAACGATCCCCCTTGGCCAGAGCCTGGACGACGAGGAAACGGTGAAGTCGCGGTGGGCTGGCTAGCACTTCCTCCGTTTCGACGGCGAGTCGGTTCTTCTGCGCTTCAACGACTGTTCCCCGGACCGCCATGCCGCGCCCGTTCGCGACCAGGACCCTCTCCCCCGTTCGGATGCGACGCACGGCGACGGCGTGCCGTGCCTCGTCGCCGGTGACCTCGACGACCTGGCCAACGGCCGCGTCGTCGAACTCGGCGAGGAACAGGGCGTCGCTCACCCGAAGGTTTCCTTCAGCCAGCCGACGAGGCCACGGTGACGCTGGGGTTTGGCCTCGATTCGGGTCTCGTCGCGAAGTTCGGCGAGCTGGCTGAGGAGATCGCGCTGCTTGTCGTCGAGGCCGGTTGGAGTCTCCACCCGGAACGTGATGCCAAGGTCGCCGCGGCCATTACTCCGCAGCCTGGGCACGCCACGTCCCTTCACTGTGATGCGATCCCCGGACTGTGTGCCAGATGGCACCTCGACCTCGATCTGCCGGTCCTCCAGGTTGGACCCCTCCCACTCCGCCTCAAGGGTGGGCACCGTCATGACGTTGCCAAGCGCCGCGGCGGTCATGGGCACGTTGACGAGCAACTCAAGGTTGTCGCCGTCGCGGCGGAACCGCTCGTGGTCGCTCACCGCGACCTCCACGTACAGGTCACCGGCGGGGCCGCCGCCGGGGCCGACCTCTCCCTGGCCCTCAAGGTGGATGCGGATGCCGGTCGAGACGCCTGGCGGGATCCTGACGGAGATGTTGCGGGAGCTGCGGACCCGACCCTCACCGGAGCATTCGGTGCACGGCTTCGGGATGATCGTGCCGTACCCGTGGCAGGTAGGGCAGCGCTGGGCGGTTCGGATGTCGCCGAGGAAGCTACGCTGGATGGCGATGACCTCGCCTTGACCACGGCAGGTGGTGCACGATACGGGTTTGGAGTCTGCCTCGCCGCCGCTGCCGTGGCACTTCGGGCACACCACTGCGGTGTCGATCCGAATCGGTTTGGTGCAGCCGAAGACCGCCTCGTGAAGCTCCAGGCGTGCCCGGACGAGGGCATCCTGCCCAGGCTGCACCCGCTGACGCGGGCCGCGGCTGGTCTGTGCTCCGAACATCGCGTCCATGATCGTGGAGAAGTCAAAGCCGCCACCGAAGCCGGCCCCTCCGAAGCCGCCGCCGGCTCCAGCCCGGCCCATCGGATCTCCGCCTCGGTCATAAACCGATCGCTTGTTCGGGTCGCTCAGGACCTCATAGGCCTCAGAGAGTTCCTTGAACTTCTCCGCCGCATCGTCGCCCTGCGCGACGTCCGGGTGCACCTTCATCGCCTGCCGGCGGTAGGCCTTCTTGATCTGTTCGCTCGTCGCGTCACGTTCGACGCCGAGGATGGAGTAGTAGTCCTTGCTCATATCAGCCTTCCGAGAGGATTCGGCTCACGTACCGGGCTACGGCACGGACCGAGGCGATGGTTGATGGGTAGTCCATCCGTGTGGGACCAACGACGCCCAGGGAGGCCGCGCGGTCCTGACCCACCGAATAGCCGGCAGCCACGAGCGACGTCGATTGGAAACCTTCTTCGGTGTTCTCCGCACCGATACGGACCGTCACCTCGTCCGTCGCGGCCTCGTCGAGGAGGCGCAGCAACACGACCTGTTCCTCAAGGGCCTCCAGCAGCGGGCGCAGTCCCGACGCGAAGGAGTAGCCGGCGAGGTTCGGCACGCCCGCCACCAGCACCTGCGCGGTGGGCTCGGCGCCCAGGAGATTCAGGGCGACGGCGAACACGGGGGTGACCTGCTGGCGCATTGCGGGGACTACCTCGTCCAGGGCGGAGGCTAGGCGAGTTATGGCCTCAGCGGTGCTCCAGCCGACGACCGCCTCCCGAAGCTTCACCGTCGCCAGGTGGAGAGCTTCGGGTCCGAAACCGGCCAGTTCAAGGATCTGTTGGTCGACGCGGCCAGTCGAGCTGACAACGATCACCAGCAGCCGACCGGGGGCAAGCTGTACCAGTTCGGCGTGGGCAATGGTGGTGCGCTGGGCGCGAGGGTACTGCACGACCGCAACCTGGTGGGTGAGCTGCGCCAAGAGCTTGACGGTCCGCGCGACTAGATCGTCGACGTCGAGGGCGCCGGCCATGAATCTGTTTATGGCGGTTCGCTCGGCCGCTGATAGCGGCTTGATGGTGGCGAGGCGGTCTACGAACAGCCGGTAGCCCTTGTCGGTGGGGATGCGGCCGGCACTCGTGTGGGGCTGCGTGATATAGCCCTCCTCTTCGAGCACCGCCATGTCGTTGCGGACGGTGGCGGGCGAGACTCCTAGCCTGTGCCGCTCCACCAATGCCTTGGAGCCCACGGGTTCGCGGCTGGCGACGTAGTCGGTGACGATGGCCCTCAAGACCTCTAGCTTGCGATCGTCGAGCACGTTCACCTCCTGCTGTCTCTGGCACTCGACCGGTGCGAGTGCCAGTGTAGTGGAACGTCGCGGGGACCCCCGAAATACCACGGGTAGGCTGCCGGCCATGACATTCACTGGCGCGTTCCATCGCATCGCCCCGCACGTCCAAGTAACGACGTTGGAGCCGCACGCCGTCAACGTCGGGCTCGTAGTCGGCTCTAAGCGGGCGGCTCTGATCGATGCCGGCTCCAACCCGAGCCAGGGGCGTGAGTTACTCGATCTCGCCCGGCGCGAGGCCGGGGTGCCCGTGACCCACGTCGTCGTCACCCACGCTCACCACGACCACTGGTTCGGCGTCGGGGGCATGACCGATATCGTCGCTATCGCCCATGAGGATCTGCTCGCGGATCCCGAGGAAGAGGTCGCTGACGCTGCCGCCGCGATCGGTCTAGAAGAGTTACCGGAACCCAACGAGACCCTGAGCCTCGTCAAGGGCCTTGAGTTGGGCGGGGTGCGCCTGGAGATCCTCCACTTCGGGCCCGCGCATACCCGCACCGACCTGTTCGTCATCGTCCCGGACGAAGACGTGATCTTCGTCGGGGATGTGATCGAGTCTGCCGGTGACCCGTGTTTCTCAGCCGTCTCAAACCTCGACGGCTGGCCCAAGGTCATCGACGCTGTGCTCGGCTCCAGCACCGAGGCCACCCGTTTCGTGCCCGGGCACGGGGACGTCGTCGACCGGGACTTCGTCTTCCGGCAGCGCGCGCAGATCGCGATGGTACGTGGCACCGTCGAACAGCTGGTGGGTCGCGGGGTTGCCTGCGAGGAAGCGCTAGGGGCCGCGCAATGGCCGTTCAGCGAACAGACGATGGCAACGCTCCTGCCCTTGGCCTACCGGGAGGTCCAGGCTGCGGGCGTGAGGCGGCGGCTGCCGCTGGTCTAGTGCTGGTTGGGAGGCCAGAACTTGAAGGCGGTCCGCCAGGTCGGGCCGTCGCAGGCGACCAGCAGCCCCTTGGATACCGACGCGGCGGTGTAGTCGATGGCCTCCGCGGTGCGGGCTACTCCCCTGCTCTCCTCGACCATGAGGCACCCGGCCAGGTGATCCCAAGGCTGAACCGACGTGAAGTAGCGGAAGTCGATCTCCCCGTGCAGCAGCGCGGGGTAGTCGAACGCGCAAGAGAAGTATGAGCTGATTGCCGGGCTGAGTTCGCCATCGGCGTCGAACCCGACCATGTGGTCCTTCGATGTGGTGCCCAAAGGCAGTCTCTCCGGCCGGCTGCACTCGACCGGCCCGTCGTTGAGGCGAACGCCGGCGCCCCGTTCCACGACGTATGCCCGGCCCGTCTGCGGCTGCCAGATCCACCCGCGGGTGGTGATGCCATGCTTGGTCTCGGCGATCATGACTCCGTGGGCGTCACGGCCGCGCACGAAGTTTCTGGTGCCGTCGATGGGGTCGATCACGAATGCTTGCTCGGCGTCCGGGAGGGCAAGGCGTTTGGCCGGCTCAGAGAAGATGGCTTCCTCCCCGATCACCAGGGCACCGGGAAACGCCGCGCTGAGGGCGGCGGTGAGGTGGGCTTCGGCCTCCTTGTCGGCGACTGTGACGAGATCATGAGGGCCGGACTTGGTCTGGATGTCATCCTCGCTCAGAGCCCGGAATCGGGGGGTGATGACCGTCTCGGCGGTCTCCTTCATGAGGTCGAGGATGTCTGAGGTGTCCATGTGCCCAACCATATCCTTCGTCAATCCTGTTCCAGGTGGTCCTGGGTGACAAAGTCGATGAGGACCTCCATTCGTTGGTTGAGCTGAGGTTCCAGGTCTTGCCAGGAGCGCACTCGACCAAGCATTGAGCGCCAGGCTCGGGCGATGTCGGCCTGGTCCTTGTGAGGCAGGCCGAGCGCCTCGAGAGTTCCCTTCTTAAAATCCTTGTCGCGGGGCACCGTGGGCCAGGCGCGCCGTCCGATGCGCTCGGGTTTGATCGCCTGCCAGATGTCGATGAAATCGTGCCCCGTTACGAGCACGACCTCTCCATAACCGGCCGCGACGACCTGCTGGGCGATCCGGGATTCCTTGCTGCCGGGCACTAGGTGGTCGACGAGGACTCCGAGGCGCCGCCCCGGCTCGGGGGCGAACTCAGCGACCACGGCCGGGAGGTCGTCGATGCCGCCGAGGTACTCCACGACCACGCCGACGTACCGGAGATCCTCGCCCCACACCTTCTCGACGAGTTCGGCATCGTGGCGGCCTTCGACGTAGATGCGGCTGGGCAGCGCGACTCTAGCCTTTTCTGGCGCGCCGGTCTTCAACGACCCGGAGGCGGTGTACTTGGACCCCGCCTGGGTGCGGAGTGGGGCGCGTAGGGCGACCGGTTCGCCCTCCAGCAGGAATCCCGGACCGAATGGGAAGCTGCGTCGTTTGCCCTTCCGATCCTCGAGCACCACGAGGCCGTTCTCCCAACCCACGACCGCGCCACAGAAATCACCACACTCGATGACTAGGTCTTTGGCGACGGGGACGTCGCGGGTCTTCTTCAGGTGGGCCTTCCGCCATCCCGGGGCGAGAACGTCTCCGCGGTATCGATCCATTCCAATCAATCTAGCTGCCGCCCGCTCATGCCGGACGGAGGGACACGGCCTAGAACACGGCGGGACGGATACTGAGGTTCTCGATTACGGCGTTCTCCGGTGTGTCGACGACGAGTCGGACCGCGGCTGCAACTGATTGAGGCGCGACATAGCGGCTGCCGTCGTAGTTTTCGTTGCCGGCGTCGGACTGCATCTGGCGCTGCATGTCGGTATCGGTGCGGCCGGGGTGAACCGACGAGACCCGTACCCGGCCGCGGAGTTCCTCGCGGAGCGCGTCGGTCAGGGCCCGCAGCGCGAACTTGGAACCGGAATAGACGGCTCCTCCCGGGTTGGAATGGAATCCCGAGCCAGAGTTGATGGCTACGACGATCCCCTTCGCCGCTTCCAAGGCGGGAATCAGGAGGCGGGTGAGTTCGGCGACGGCGAACACGTTGGTCTCGAAGACCTCGCGCCAGGTTTCGAGTCGCATTTCAGCCAGGGGCCCGAAGCGGGCGACACCGGCGGAGTGCACCAGCACGTCGAGGCGGTCGATCCCGGAGCATGCTGCGGCGAGGGTGTCGGCATCGGTGAGGTCGCCTACGAAAGGTGCGGCTTCGGGTAGTTCGGCGACAACGCGAGCGACGGCGGCTTCGTCGCGGCCGCCGACGAGGATGCGGTGAGTGGCGGCGAGGTCGCGGGCGATGGCGAGACCGATCCCGCGCGAGGCGCCGGTGACGAGGGCGAGGGGCTTCATGCCTGCAACCTATCGCCTCGCCACCGGCGCTCTCGTATCTGGAGCTACTTTCGTCCACCCCAGGGCTGTACGAAGCTGTTGCCAGGAAGTCCTTCGACCGCCAGCAGAAGCTCCGGCGCCTTCGCGCCGTCGAGCTGTTCCCGGATCAGGTCTGCGTGCCCGGCGTGTCGCGCGAACTCTTCGAGATGGTGGAGCATCCCCCAGCGCAGCGACGCGGTCGCGGGTTCGTTCTCCCCGTACCAAGGTCGTGGCCCCATTTGAACTTCCTGCGCCGGATCCAGGTCATCGAAGGCTGCCAGATACTCCTTCGTGGCTTGGTCGAAGTCCGCGAGGACGGCGGCGAAGGACTCGTCTTCGGCCAGCGCGAAGCTCTCGAAGAATCCTCCCTGAGGCTTGTGCGGAACACCGATTGTCGGCGAGATAGGGGTGCGAAGCACGTACGCGCTGTGCTTGATGATTCCGCCGATGGACAGGGCTGACGCTAGCGGGCGGGATCGCAGCTGTTCGTCGCTGAGGCCGTAGGCGGAGGCACGGATCGCGGCGAGCTGGGTCGCGATCATGTCTTTGATCGTGGTGCGCTCGTCGGCGACGGCGGGCTGGTACATAATCATTTCCTTTCGTTGGCTGAGGAGAATCTCGCATCAAAACAGGACGGTTTGTGTCCGCTAGGGGTGGGAACCTTGGGCCATGACTGACCCGACTTCCCGTCTGTTCCGACTCCTGGGCCTGTTCCAGAGCCGTTCCGTATGGACTGGACGAGAACTGGCGGATCGTCTGGAGACTCAGCCGCGCACCGTGCGTCGGGATATCTCTAGGTTGCGGGAACTTGGCTATCGGATAGACAGTCTCCAGGGGCTCGGTGGCGGCTACCGGCTTGCCGCCGGGGGCAGCATCCCGCCGTTGCTACTCCAAGAGGACGAAGCGGCGGCGATGTACGCATGCCTCCGCGTTGGTGCCGCGGATGGCGCCGATCCGATCGGAGAGGCGGCGCTGCGAGCGTTGATGAAGCTGGGCGCGATCCTTCCCGGCCCTGCCCGGCAACGTGCAGAGGCTGTCGGAGATGCCATCGCGCTGTTGCCGCCTCCAGTGCAGCATGCCGTAGTTGATCTGACGCTGCTGATGGAACTCGCACAGAGCATCAGCGACCGGACCGTGACTCGAATGACCTATCGAGATGCCGTGGGCAATGAGACCGAACGCGATGTCGAACCCACTTCGCTGATTCACAACAGCGGCCGTTGGTACCTGGTGGGTTTCGACCGCTTACGCGAAAACTGGCGTCTGTTCCGGCTGGATCGGATAGTGAGCGCTCGGGTCCTGACGTTCACCTTCACCTACCGGGAGCCACCCACCAACGCAGAGATGCTCCAGGGGCGCGAGTTCAGAAGCTGGCCGGTCGAGGCCGTCGTTAGGTTCGAGTGCCCCGGTAAGAAGGTCCTTGATCTGATCCCGGCACGCTACAGGGAGTTGGTCGCCGAGACCGAGAACGGTTGCACGGTAAGGGTTGGGGCTTTCGAGGCGTGGAAGCTGGCCATGTGGTTGGTCAGGGCCGCCCGGGTGTTGGAGACATCGGTCATGGTCGTCTCGGGCGCCGAAGTCGCCTCGGCAATGCGCTCGCTCGGCACTGATCTACTGCGTGCGGCGTCATCCCAGCAGGCGCAGGGCGATGCCATCGGCCAGGAGCCTGCCCCTTAGAGTCAGAACCAAGCGGCCGTCGTGAAACTTCCCCAAGTCCTCGGAGACGATGCTCTCCGCCCGCTCGCGTTCCGGCTCGGTCAGAACGTTCAGGGGCAGGCCACTGCTGAGACGAAGTTCCAGCATGATGCGTTCAGTCCGGCGTTCCTCGGCCGACAGGAGTTCGCGGGCTTGGGCCGGCGAGTTACCCGCCATCAGCTGGGCCGTATATGAGCGGGGGTGACGGCGGTTCCAGAATCTGACTCCCCCGATGTGGCTGTGCGCGCCGGGGCCGAAACCCCACCAGTTCGAGCCATGCCAATAGGCCAAGTTGTGGCGGCACTCGCCTCCTAGCCGAGCCCAGTTGCTCGTCTCGTAGTTCGTGAATCCCTGCCTGGTCAAGAACTCCTCAGCCATCAGGTACTTGGCGGCCAGTTCGTCATCATCCGGCATTGATAGTGCACCGCGGCGTACCCGAAGTGCCAGCCGGGTCCCCTCCTCGACGATCAACGAGTATGCGGAGATATGGTCTGCGGGCGTCTCAGCGATGGCCTGAAGACTCATTCCCCAGTCCGCTTCCGACTCGCCCGGGGTGCCAAAGATCAGGTCGAGGGAAACATGGTCGAACCCCGCATCGGCAGCCCACTGGGCGGCGTCTAGCCCACGGCCGGGGGTATGGGACCGCTCGAGGGTAGCTAGGACGTGCGGAACTACCGACTGCATCCCTAGCGAAATCCGGGTGAACCCGCCGGCACGTAACTCGAAGAACGTATCGGCGTCGACGGTCTCGGGGTTGGCTTCTGTCGTGACCTCAACGTTGCTGCTGAGTCCGAAACGGTCCCGGAGCGCATCCAGCAACTTAACCAGCCGTGGCGCTCCCAAGAGGGTCGGGGTGCCGCCGCCGAAGAACACGGTATCCAAGGAAACCTCGCCCAGGGTTCGGGCAGCCAGATCAAACTCGGCGAGTACCGCCGCCAGATAGTCGTCGGCGGCCATCCCTGCGAGTTCGGAGGCGGTGTAGGTGTTGAAATCGCAGTAACCGCAACGGGTCCGGCAAAACGGCACATGCACGTACGCGGAAAGCGTGGTCCTGCCCAGCGAAGCAAGCGCGGCGGCGGGCAGGGCACCGTCGGCTGGCGCGGGTTCGCCGATGGGTGGCTGGCTGGGCACGACCGAAAGACTATCGTCCCGAAGTGTGTTTCCCAGCCCCGTGGCGGTGACATCGATGACAAACTGGTGCGATGAACCTGACTCGACGAAGCGTTCTTGGAATCGGCGGCCTCGCGGCCGCGGCAACTCTTTCCGCCTGCGGCAGCAACAGCGGCCTCGGCGGCAGTTCCTCCAGCGCCCCAGCTAGCGGTGCGGCCTCGGCGGGCGGCGTCACGCTCGCGCAGTGGTACCACGAATACGGCGAAGCCGGCGTCAAGGAGGCGGTCGAGAAGTATGCCTCGGAGTACACCGCGGCCACGGTCCAGGTGAAATGGAACACCGGCGACTACGGCAAGACCCTCGCCGCGCAGCTCCTCACCGACGACGTCCCCGACGTGTTCGAAGTCGAACAGGGCGGCTCACTCGACATGATCCGCGCCGGCCAGCTGGCGGACCTCACCGATCTCATCGCTCCAGTCAAGGACGACTTCAACGATGCCGTCATGAAGCGCTTCACATTCGGGGACAAGGTGCACGGCATCCCCCAGACCATCGACATGCAGCTGCTGTATTACCGGCCGTCTGTCCTCAAGGCCGCCGGTGTGAACCCACCGACGACGTTCGAGGAACTCGTAACAGCAGCTAACGCCGTTGCGACCGGTGACATGGGAGGCTTCTTCGCGGGCAACGATGGCGGCATCGGGATCCTCGGCACACTCCTGGTGTGGGCTTCGGGCCACACCCAGCTAGACGACGCCCGTACCCAGGCGGCTTTCCTAACCGACGACTTCTATGCAGCTCTGTCCGCCTACCGCAGTTTCTTCCAGACGAAAGGACTGTTGAAGGCCGCCTCGGCGGAGTGGCACTCCGGGGCGCCGTTCGTCAACGGCGAGACCGCGATGCAGTGGGGCGGCTTGTGGTCGCTGCCCGACATCGTCGCTGCTCACGGCGAAGACGTCGGCGTTCTGCCGTTCCCAAAGATCGGCGCAGGCGGCCGCCCGGCGGTTCCCTTCGGTGCGTTTGGGGCTTGCGTCGCCGCGAAGGGAAAGAACGTCGAGGCCGCCAAGGACTTCGTCAAGTGGCTGTGGATCGACCAGACCGAAAAGCAGGTCGACTTCTCCAACTCCTACGGCACCCACATTCCGGCACGGAAGTCGCTGGTGGCCAAGGCCGGCAAACTGGCATCTGGGCCGGGCGCCGAGGCGGCTAAACTCGTCGCAGAGTGCGGGTATGCCAACGACATCATGTGGTCCGGGCCCCTCGGCGAGACTTATTCCGCGAATGTCAGCAACATCGTCAAGGACGGCAAAGATCCAAAGGAAGCCTTCGCGGGGTTCGCCGAGCAGGTAGCCGCCGAGTTGGAGAAGTTGAAGGCGTGACACGTCATCGCGGGGGGCTGTGGTTCGCGGCGTTCACGGCTCCCTTCGCCGTCGGGTTGTTGATCTTCGTCTACGTCCCCATCGTTTGGAGCGCCTGGCTGTCCCTGTTCGAGGCGCGCAGCACCCTGACGCCCACCAAGTTCGTGGGGTTCGAGAACTACCAGGCTCTGCTGGCCGATCCCCTGTTCCGCGACTCCCTCGTGGTGTTCGCGGCCTTCGCGCTGGTCATCGTGCCCCTGACGTACGTCTGCTCGCTCGGTTTGGCGCTGCTCCTCAACGGCCTCAAATGGGGCCAGGCGTTCTTCCGGTCCGTGTTCTTCATCCCGACCGCCGTCTCGTACGTCGTGGCGGCCCTCGTTTGGCGCTTCGGTTTCTTTCCGGGAACCCGGTTCGGGCTGGTGAACTCCCTGATCCGCAGCCTCGGCGGCGAGTCGGTTAACTGGCTAGGCGGGGGCAACAACCTGTACTGGGTGGCCCTGGTTAGCGTGCGGCTGTGGCTCCAGTCGGGCTTCTACATGATCTTGTTCATCGCGGGGCTGCAGCGCATCCCGCCCGAGACCTACGAGGCAGCGGCGCTCGATGGCGCTCACGGCTGGAGGGTGTTGCGCTACATCACGCTCCCGCAGCTCCGCGCGACCTCCGCCGCCGTGATCATGCTGTTGCTCATCAACGCGTTCCAGGCGTTCGACGAGTTCTACAACCTGCTCGGCTCGATCGGGTCTTACCCGCCGTACGGACGGCCCCCGCTGGTGCACCTGTACCTGACCGCCTTGGGTGGCGGGCAGCAGAACCTGGGGATGGGCGGGGCCGGCACGATGATCCTCGCGTCGATCATCGTGCTATTCGGACTCGCCCAGAACTGGGTGCTGAACCGGGGGCGGCGATGAAGCAGTCTCGCGTCTGGCTGGCGCTGCGGTACGGGGTCGCTTCCGCGCTGGCGTTGCTGTTTATCCTGCCGTTCTATGTGATCATCCGGAATGCTGTCTCGTCGAATCAGAACCTCACGGCGGCCCGCTGGACTTGGCTTCCCGACCGCCTGAGCGGAGAGAACCTCTCCTCACTGCTCAGCAACGACTCGGTCGGTATCGGACGCGCCATGCTGAACTCGGCGATCATGGCGAGTATGCAGACCGTCGGCACCG
>CAMCJC010000039.1 GCA_945875065.1 uncultured Propionibacteriaceae bacterium
AAACTGGATCACGGCGTGATCACCTCCAAACGTCGGGCATCCCGACCTCCCGCCTACGCCAAAACCCCAAGCCACGAGGGATTTCCTCGCGTTCCCCGGGCGTGTCGGAACGTCCAGAGAGTTTACACGAGCAATAAGTGCGCCAACCAAAGCCTTGATTCCAGGAGTGTCAGCTTCTAAGTTCCTAGCAGGCGGCGGCGACGGGCGCCGTGCCGGGCGAGGGAGTTTCATCTTGTACGACGCGATAGTCATCGGCTCCGGAATCGGTGGTTTGACGACGGCGGGGCTGCTCGCCGCGGTGGCTGGGCAGCGGGTCCTGGTCTTGGAGAAGCACACGACTCCGGGCGGACAGACCCACGCGTTTCGACGTGATGGCACCACGTGGGACGTCGGCCTGCATTACATGGGCGATCTTGAGGACGGC
Source organism: uncultured Propionibacteriaceae bacterium (assembly GCA_945875065.1). GTDB lineage: Bacteria > Actinomycetota > Actinomycetes > Propionibacteriales > Propionibacteriaceae > Arachnia. The sequence continues at coordinate 425 of CAMCJC010000039.1, forward strand.
GGCAAGGCCCGCACTTTCTTCGATTTCCTGTCGGGCGGAAAGTTGTCTTGGAATCGGATGCCGGAGTGCTACGACCGGTTCGTCTACCCCGACGTGGACTTCTCGGTTCCCGATGGCGAGAAGGCTTACATCAAGAAACTGATATCGGTCTTCCCAGACGAGGCAGCCGCCATTCGCGCCTGGTTCCGGGATCTACAATTGACACGTCACTGGGTACAGTTGGGGTTCGTTCGCAGCATGATGCCAGCGAAGATCTCCGAAAAGATGGGCCGCCTCCAGCACAAGACCGAGGCGCTGGGCACCCGTACCACGGCCGAACAGCTGAATCGTCGCATCCGTGATCCAAAGCTGCGGGCGGTGCTGGCGAGCCAGTGGGGTGACTACGGGCTGCCACCGACCGAGAGTTCGCTCGCTATCCATTCGGTGATCGCCACGCACTACCTGGAAGGTGGCTGGTTCCCAGACGGCGGCAGCCAACGTATCGCGCGCCCGTTCGAGCACGTGATCGACCGCGCCGGCGGTGCCGTTCGGGTGGCGCAAGAGGTCGTGGAGATCGTCACAGAGAACAACCGCGCCGTCGGGGTACGGGTCGTGGATCGACGCGGCCCCGAGCCAGTCGAGCGGACCTTCAACGCCCCGCTGGTGATCTCCAGCGTCGGCGCGTGGCTAACGTACAACACGCTGTTGCCAACCACCGGGCCCATCGGCGAGTTGACGCGCGAGTCGAGGATGCGCCTGGAGGCCCTCGGGCGCGGGCATTCGTCGGTCGCGCTGTATCTGAAGCTGGATCGCGACCCCCGCGAGCTCGGCGTAACTGGCGGCAATCTGTGGCTGTTTAGGAACTACGATCACGACATCGAAGGGATCGGCGCGGCCCTGCTGGCGGGACGGGCGGACACGGCGTTCGTGTCGTTCCCCTCGGTCAAGGCGGGCACCACCGGGAACACGGTCGAGATTCTGTGCCCAGCCGACGCGCGACACTTCGACGCATGGCGCGACACATCGTCGGGGAATCGTGGTGCCGACTACCTCGCGCTGAAGCGGCGGCTGCAGGACGCTCTGCTCGACCTGGCCGACGAGCACGTGCCAGGGCTGCGGGACGCCGTCGTCTACGCGGAGCTAGCCACGCCGCTCAGCGGAGAGGACTTCACGTCCCATCCAGACGGCGCCTTCTTCGGTATCCCCTGCACCCCCGAGCGATTCAAGCAGGAACCGTTCGGACCGATCACACCCATTCCCGGCCTACTCCTGAGCGGCCAAGACGTGATGTGCCTCGGAATCATGGGAGCCCTGATGGGCGGGGTCGCGGCAGCCAGCCAGGCGCTGGGCCCCGCGGGGTTCCCACGCATCCAGAAGGCTCTCGCCGCCGGACCCTGTCCAGCCCACGGCGCGGTCCCCATGCCGGAAGGCCGATGCTGGGCGAGGCTGACGGAGCGGCGAGAGGTCGGCGAGGACCTGTTCGAACTCGTCTTCGATCTCGACGGCACCCCGGGCCCGTGGGCACCGGGCCAGTTCGCGCGGCTGAAGGTCGCAGAGTTCGAGTGGCGGGACTACTCGATCGTCGATCTGGACGACAATCGGTTGAGACTACTCGTCGACACCTCGGGCAGCGGCTCGGGTACCAGGTTTCTGCGACAGATCGCGGTAGGGGAACGCTGCCAGGCAGAGGTGCCACTAGGTACGCCTATCGCTCCATCCGACGGAGCACGACGAATCTTCGTCGCAACGGGCACCGGCATCGCCCCGTTCCTACCCGAACTGCGCGAAGGCGATACGCTGATCTACGGCTGCCGAAACGCCGCCCGCGACCTAACGTGGCTGGTGTCCACCGAGGGGGTGAAGATCGTGCCGTGCATCAGCAGGGAGGACGACGAGGGCGCCTTCCGCGGCCGCGTCACCGACTTCCTGAGCACGTACGAGTTCGCGCCGCAGACCCCGTTCAACCTCTGCGGCTCGGCGGCGATGATTGCCGACGTCCGAGAACTCCTGCTAACCAGGGGCGCCACCAACGTCGCCTGCGAGGCGTTCTAGCACGTCACAAGGAACAGCTACCGCGACACCACCGCCCGGACCTTATTGGCACAGTTGCGGTCCAGCACCTTCAGGAACCGGACCGCAACTGCCTTTATCAGGCCAGCGAGCCGTACGTTGTCTTTGCCTTTTCCAAGGCCGCGACATAGCCGGCCCGCTCGTAGACCTCGGCGTGGGCTTCCTTCGGGACCGCCAGCATGCCCCTGGCCTGCGCCAGGGTGAGCTGTCGCTGGTCGAGCCAGGCTTCTAGGCCGTCGATCAGCTGGGCGGCGTGACCGACGCCGTGCCTGACCAGGGCGGAGGTAGTGCCAACGACGTCGGCTCCGGCGAGGATGTACTTGACGACATCTTCCGCCTGGTCAACCCCGGTGCTGGCGGCAAGTGACGCCCTCACATTCTCGTGCAGCACCGCGATCCACGTTCTCGGCAGGCGAGCGTCCTCGGGACGACTCAACGTCACGCCGCTGGTGACCTCGATACGCTCCAGGTCAACATCCGGTTGGAAGAACCGGTTGAACAGCACTAGGCCGTCCGCGCCCGCCGCGTCCAAGCACCGACACATCGCGCCGACCGACGAGAAATACGGGCTTAGCTTCACCGTCACCGGGATCTTCACCTCGGCCTTAACGGCAGTGACGATCTCCAGGTGCCGCTGCTCCACCTGCTCGCCGGTCAGGGTCAGGTCCCCCGGGACGTAGTAGATGTTCAACTCGATCGCGGCCGCCCCGGACTCTTCCAGGCGTTTGGCAGAGCGAGTCCAGCCGCCGTGCGACGACCCGTTCAGCGAGGCGATCAGCGGCACGTCGATCGCTTTGGCCGCATCTTCGACCAAACGCATATACGACGACACCGCGCCGGCGTCGCGCCTCGGCACCTCCGGGAAGAAGTTGGTGGCCTCGAGGAACATCTCGTCGAAGGTTTCCTCGAGCTGGATCTGCTGTTCCTCCTCGCGGGCGATCTGTTCCTCGAACAGGGAGAACATCGTCACCGCCCCAACGCCCGCCCCGGCCAGTGCCTTGATGTCGTCGACGTTCTGTGACAGCGGACCCGCCGACGCGATAACCGGATTCCGCAGACTCAACCCGAGATACTTGGTGCTCAGATCTGCCATGACTCCTCCTTACGCGGATCAGCTGCGAACCGCTCCGCGCCGCGCACCGCCATCTCTTCATACTCCCGCCAGCGGCGATCGACCTGCGCCTGCGCGATCTGAAGGATGCGCTCGGCCTCCTCCGGATCGGCTGCCTGCAGCACCTTGTACCTGAGTTCGGCGCTCTGGTACTCACGAAGCTTGACGCGCGGCCGCGGTGAATCCAGCAGGAACGGGTTGCCACCCGACTCGCGGATGACCGGGTTGTAGCGCATCAGCGGCCAGTGCCCCGAGTTCACGGCCCGATACTGTTGCTCTAGGCCCTTGCGGATGTCGATGCCGTGGGCGATGCAGTGGCTGTATGCGATGATCAGGCTCGGCCCCTCATAGGCCTCGGCCTCCCGGAACGCCTTCAGCGTTTGCTGCGGGTCCGCACCCATCGCGACGCGCGCCACGTACACCGAGCCGTAGGCCATCGCCTGCATGGCCATGTCCTTCTTGTTGGTGTGCTTACCAGCGGACGCGAACTTCGCGACCGCGCCGAGCGGCGTCGACTTCGATGCCTGGCCACCCGTGTTGGAGTACACCTCCGTGTCGAGTACCAGGACGTTGACGTTACGCCCGGATGCAAGGACGTGGTCGACGCCGGCGGAGCCAATGTCGTAGGCCCAGCCGTCGCCACCGACGATCCACACAGACCGGCGCAGCAGGTGGTCGCAGACGCTCTTCAGGTCCTCGACTTTCGGACCAGACAGCTGATCCAGCCGGTCCTTCAGCCGTTCGACGCGCAACGCCTGGCGAGCCAGGCCCGACTCCATGCGCTGGCGGGCGGCCAACAGCGAATCGACGAGCTGGTCATCGGCGATTTCCTCCCGCAACTCCTCCAGGAGGTTCCGGGCGATATCGCGGTGCAGGTCGGCTGCCAGCCGCAGGCCAAGACCAAACTCGGCGTTGTCCTCGAACAGCGAGTTCGACCACGCTGGGCCGCGGCCGTTCGCGTTCCGGGCCCATGGCGTCGTCGGCAGGTTCCCGCCATAGATCGACGAGCAGCCGGTGGCGTTCGCAACGGTCACGCGGTCGCCGAACAGCTGAGTCAACAGCTTCAGGTACGGGGTTTCACCGCAGCCGGAGCAGGCGCCGGAGAACTCGAACAGCGGCTCCAAGAACTGGGTACCTCGCACCGTCCCGAAGTCGACGTCACGGCGGTCGTTCATCGGGATGGTCTCGAAGAACTTCACCGCCTCCTTCTCCTTGCTCCGCTCCAGCACCGGCGCCAGGTTGATGGCGCGGCGGCTCGGCTGCCCGATCGGCTTGACGGGGCAGGCCTCAACGCACAGGCCACAGCCGGTGCAATCCTCCACATAGACCTGCAGGGTGTAGCGGGTGTCGGGCAGGCCGGCTGCGTCGATCGGCTGGCTGAGGAAGCCCTCCGGCGCGCCGTCGGCGAGTTCGGCCGGGTAATACTTGGCGCGCAGCACGGCATGCGGGCACACGAACGAGCAGTTGCCGCACTGGATGCACGCCTCGTTGTCCCACACCGCGACGATCTCGGACACGTTCCGCTTCTCGTACTTGGTGGTCCCTGACGGATACGCACCGTCGACGGGCAGCGCCGAGACGGGCAGGTCGTCGCCACGGCCCGCGAGCATCGCGGACGTGACATCGCGTACGAACTCCGGGGCCTCGGCCGGCACCGGCGGGATCAGCTCACGATCACCGGTCGCCTGCTTCGGCACCTCAACCTTGTGCAAGTGCTCCAGCGACGAGTCGACGGCGTCGTGGTTCTTCTTAACGATCGCCATCGACTTGCGCGAGTACGTCTTGGTGATCGATTCCTTGATCTTCGCGATCGCCTCATCGCGCGGCAGGACACCGGAGATCGCGAAGAAACACGTCTGCAAGACGGTATTGGTGCGCGACCCGAGACCCGCGGCGCGGGCGACGGCCGTCGCGTCGATCGCATAGACGTCGATACCAAGGTCGACGATCCGCTGCTGCATCGTGCGCGGCAGGCGGTCCCACACTTCCTCGGCCGGGTACGGCGAGTTCAACAGCAGCGTCGTGCCTTCGCGCGCGAACTCCAACACGTCGACGCGCTCCAGGATCGACCAGTGGTGGCAGCCGATGAAATTGGATCGGGTCACCAGGTACGGGGCCTTGATCGGGTTCGGGCCGAACCGCAGGTGGCTGACGGTACGCGAACCAGACTTCTTCGAGTCGTAGACGAAGTACCCCTGCGCGTAGGTGTCCGGGTCGGATCCGATGATCTTGATGGTGTTCTTGTTGGCGCCGACGGTGCCGTCCGAGCCGAGGCCGTAGAACACGGCGCGGTGGGTCTGCGGGTCGAGCAACTGGAACTCGGGGTCGATATCAAGCGACAGGTGCGTCACGTCGTCGTTGATGCCAACGGTGAAACGCGGCTTCGGCTTGTCCTTGGCGAGCTCGTCGAAAATCGCCTTCGCCATCGCCGGCGTGAACTCTTTGCTTGACAGGCCGTAGCGGCCGCCGATGATCACGGGCATAACCTCGCGGCGTCCGGCTGCGACGGCCTCGGAGACCGCCGATGAAACGTCGAGGAACAGCGGCTCGCCGCCGGAGCCGGGTTCCTTGGTTCGATCGAGGACCGCGATACGGCGGACCGTCGCCGGCAGGGCCTTCAAGAGCGCCTCGGCGGGGAACGGCCGGTACAGGCGCACGAACAAGGCCCCAACCTTGCCACCTTCGGCGTTGAGTCGCTCGACGACCGGCACGACCGTCTCGATGCCAGAGCCCATGATGACGACTACGCGGTCGGCGTCGGGAGCGCCGTGGTACTCGACCAAGCCGTAGGCGCGCCCGGTGAGCTTCTCGAACTGCGCCATGACGTCCTCCAGGATCCCGGGGACGGCGTCGTAGAACTTGTTTGAGGTCTCGCGTGACTGAAAGTACGTGTCCGGGTTCTGCGCGGTGCCGCGGATGAACGGATGCTCGGGCGACAGGGCGCGGGCGCGGTGCTCGCGGATCAACTCGTGCGGGATGAACTCGCGAAGCTCGTCGTCGGTCAGCTTGGTGAGGGTGTTCAACTCATGGCTGGTGCGGAACCCGTCGAAGAAGTGGACGAATGGCAGCCGGGCCCGCAGCGTCGCCAGGTGCGAGATCGCCGCCATGTCGTGGGCCTCCTGCACGGACGCTGAGCTGATCAGGCAGCAGCCGGTCTGGCGAACTGCCATGACATCCTGGTGATCGCCGAAGATCGACAGGCCCTGCGTCGCGAGAGACCGGGCGGCCACGTGGAAGACGGTCGAGGTGAGCTCACCGGCGATCCGATACATGTTGGGGATCATCAGGAGCAGGCCCTGCGACGCGGTGAACGTCGTCGACAGGGCACCGCCTTGGAGGGCGCCGTGCATCGCTCCGGCGGCGCCGCCCTCGGACTGCATCTCAATGACGGTCGGGACCGTGCCGAAGATGTTCCGCCGCTGATGCGACGACCACTCGTCGGCGAGTTCGGCCATCGTCGAACTGGGGGTGATGGGATAGATCGAGCAAAGTTCGCTGAGACGGTAGGCGACGTCTACCGCAGCCTCGTTACCGTCGATGATCGTACGCTGGCTCATCGCTGGTTCTCCTGGATCATGTCGATGGCGTGAACGGGGCACTGCTCGTAGCAGGTGGCGCAGCCGGTGCACCGCTCGTAGTCGAAGCGGTAGCGGTTGCCGGGTCCGAGCTTGATGACCGCGTCCTCCGGGCAGGCGCCGAGGCAGCCATCACACTCGAAACAGTTCCCGCACGACAGACAGCGCCTAGCCTCAAACTCGGCTTCCTTCGGAGACAGGCCCGCGACGATCTCACCGAAGCCACTGATGCGGGTCTCGGGCTGCTGCTCGGAGTGCTGGCGACGGCTGTGGCCACCGAAGTACCACAGGTGCATGTCCTCCAAGTGCACGATTCGGTGCTTCGGGGGACGCTGCGAACGGTCGAGGTTGAGCCACTTATCGATACAGCGAGCAGCCTTCTTGCCGTGCCCGACGCCGACGGTGACGGTGCGCTCGGACGGGACCATGTCACCGCCAGCGAAGATGCCATCGACGTCGGTCATGAGCGTATCGGGGTCTACGCGGACGACGTCATGGTCGAAGTTCATGCCCGGGATGGAGCGCAGGAAAGCGGTGTCAGCCTCCTGCCCGAGAGCGAGGATGACGGTATCGGCGGCGAGCTTCTCGAACTTGCCGGTGCCGCGGGCCTTGCCGTCCTCGTCTAGTTCCATGATCTCGACGGTCATCTCGCCCTGCTCCATCTCGGTGATGGTGCGGAGCCAATTCATCTTCACGCCCTCGCGCTCGGCGCTCTCACGCTCCTCCTCGTTGGCGGGCATCTGTGCCTGGGTGCGGCGGTAGACGATGACGGACTCCTCGGCGCCCAGGCGGCGGGCGACGCGGGCGGCGTCCATCGCGGTGTTGCCGCCGCCGTAGACCGCGACGCGGCGTCCGACGACGGGCCGCTCACCCTTCGCGACTTCCCGCAGGAATGAGACGGCGTCGACCATACGCGACGCGTCGGTCACGGGGATGTCGACGCGCTTCGACAGGTGCGCACCGATAGCGATGAACACGGCGTCGAAGCGGCCTACGGCCTGAGTGGCCATAAGGTCGGTGACGGTGGTGTTGTTCCGGATCACGACGCCCATGTCGGTCAAGCGCTTGATCTCGTCGTCGAGGACTACCCGGGGCAGGCGGTACTCAGGAATGCCGTAGCGCATCATGCCGCCTGGCAACTCCGCGGAGTCGTGGATCTCTACCTCGTGACCGAGCCGGCGCAGGTGATAGGCGGCGGATAGTCCGGAAGGACCGCCGCCGACGACGAGCACCCGACGACCGGACTCGCGGGCCGGCGGCTCGAACGCCCAGCCTTTCTCCAACGCCAGGTCGCCGAGGTAGCGCTCGACGGAGTGGATGGAAACGGCGGCGTCAAGGTCTTTGCGGTTGCAGGCGGTCTCGCACGGGTGGTAGCAAACACGCCCGTGAATTGCGGGGAACGGGTTATCGGCAGTCAGTTGCCGCCACGCGGCCTCGTGCTCCCCGGCTTTGATGAGGCGCAGCCATTCCTGGATGTTTTCCCCCGCCGGACAGCCCGCATTGCAAGGCGGCAACAGATCCAGATAGATGGGCCTTCGGGACCTCACCGGCGCCACTCGCCCCGTAGTTGTCTTGAGGTCCGGTAGTCCCGTTACGTCGTTGCGCTCTAGCATGGCGTCCTTCCCTGGAAGCGGCTATTCCTAGCCATCCTAGAACTCTGCCGGACGCCATGCGGCGCAAATGCGTTAGACGGATCTCGCCAAATCAGCCTTCCTTCTTAGCGGCGGCTTTCACCTCGTCGGCATCGAGCGCGCTGACCTGCTTGATGAGGTCGTCCAACTGCGACCCGTTCAGCAAGCCGGCCTGGCGGAAGACGAGGACGCCGGCGCGGAAGGCCATGATGGTCGGGATGGACTGGATCTCCAGGGCGTAGGCCAGATCCTGCTCGGCCTCGGTGTCAACCTTGCCGAAGACGACGCCATCGTGGCGCTCGGAGGCCTGTTCGTAGATCGGGGCGAAGCGCTGGCAAGGCCCGCACCAGCTGGCCCAGAAGTCGACGAGAACGAGGTCGCTGCCTTCGATGGTGCTGTTGAAGGTGTCCTTGGTGAGTGCGGTGGTGGCCACTGATCCCTCTTTCCTAGTTGATGGTCTACCACCTCAACAGTACTCAGCCCCAACCTATTCCCCCGGGGGTATATGGATTCAGGCTGGAGGCGCGGAGACGAACATCAGTTCGGCGACGTCCTCGTCGACCGTGACGACCTCCTCGCCGACGCTCAACCGCAACGCGAGGCCGGCCCGACGGACGACGAACTCCATGCCCGGCCGCAGGCCGAGCGACGAAAGCGCGGACAGCAGCTCCTCGTCTGACTGGAGATTCTCACTCATCCGCACGAGTTTGGCGTGTACCTCGCCGCGGTTCGGCACGACCTGCGACAGCGGGACGACACCGTCACGAAACTGCTCAGCCTCACTCTCGAGCCCAAGCTCTTTCAGCCCGGGAATCGGATTGCCGTAAGGCGAGATTGTGGGCGCCTGCAGGATGTCGACGAGGCGGCGCTCGACATCGACCGAGATGACGTGTTCCCAGCGGCAGGCCTCGTCGTGGACCTTCTCCCATTCCAGCCCGATCACCTGCGTCAGCAAGCATTCGGCGAGGCGGTGTTTGCGCATGACGTTTCGGGCCAGGTGGGCGCCCTCGTCAGTCAAGCGAATCGTGCGATCCGGCGAAACGACGAGCAGCCCGTCACGCTCCATTCGGGCGACGGTCTGGGAGACGGTGGGCCCGGACTGGTGAAGCCGCTCGGCGATTCGGGCGCGCAGCGGCGGCACGCCTTCCTCGATCAGCTCGTAGAGCGTCCTGAGGTACATTTCAGTCGTGTCGATCAATTCGCTCATGACGTGTCCCTTCGTTGGGGACATCGTAGTGCGACACCCCTTCCGTAAGTGTGAATTGACCGGTCTTTCGGTTGCCAAACTTACTCAGGCGACCCTTTCCCCGCGACGCCATACCTCCTGGAGCCGGCCGGTGTCGTCGACGACACAAACGTCAGCCCGCTTTCCGACCTCCAAGGTGCCGACCTCGCTCAGTCCGTGCCAGCGGGCGGGGGTCGTAGCGGCCATCAGCGCCGCCTCTGGGATGGAACAGCCGACCTCGAGAACCACGAACTCAAAGGCCCGCGCCATCGTCAAGGTGGACCCGGCGATCGCGCCGAGGCTGCCGTCGGATGTGACGAGGCGGGCGATCCCGTCACGCACTTCGACGTCGAGTTCGCCGAGGAGGTAGCGGCCGTCGCCCTGCCCCGCGGCGCTCATCGCATCGGTGACCAGGGCGATGCGGTCGCAGCCGGCGGCATCGATCGACATCCGTGTGATGGGTGCCTTGTGGTGGATACCATCGCAGATCAACTCGCACAGCACCCGATCGTCGGAAAGCAGGACCGGGACGGGACCGGGGTCGCGGTGGTGGATCGACCGCATCGCGGAAAACACGTGCGGCGCGACGCACGCGCCCCAGTCTATGGAGCGAGCGGTGACGACGTCGTCGGCATCGGAATGCCCAAAGGCAACCTTCACACCGGCCTCGGTGAACCTCCGGGTCGCGGCCTCGCCGTGGGCCCGTTCAACGGCGAGGGTGATCATCTTCAGCGCTGGCCCGCCGGCCTCAATGAGCCGCTCCACGAGGTCGGGAGTCGGGTCGCGTAGCAGGGCGACGTCGTGGGCGCCCTTTCGGGCTTCCGCGAGGAACGGCCCCTCCAAGTGGATACCGTCGAGCTCGCCGTCGGCGACTAGGTCACGCAAGACGGCGAGCTGAGTCTCCAGCTTCTCGATCGGTTCGGTGACGGTGGATGCGAACAGCGTGGTGGTCCCCTGCGACCTGTGGTAGGCGATCGCACGGCGGTTGGCCTCCTTGTCGGGGGTGCCGAAGCTGACGCCAACTGCGCCGTGGCAATGGGTGTCGACGAAGCCGGGCACGGCCCAGCCAGCACCTGACCCGGCGCCGGGCTCGATGCGGACGATCCGGCCGTCCTGCATCTCGATGGTGGCGCCGCGAACCACCCCTGACGGGGTTACTGCGCTTCCGACTTGAAGTTTGGCCATGGTCTCATCCAATCACCACCCCTGATCGGCCCCGTGGCCAGGTGGGAGAATGCGGGCGTGATCATCCCTGAACAGCTTTTGCCCACCGATGGCCGCTTCGGTTCCGGGCCCGCGAAGCTCCGCCCCGAGGCCCTCGACTACCTGGCGTTGCGCGGCGACCTGCTGGGCACCTCTCACCGGCAAGCGCCGGTGAAGCAACTCGTCGGCTCCGTGCAGGAGGGGCTGTCGGAGCTATACCGCCTACCCGAGGGCTACCAGGTGGTCCTCGGCAATGGCGGTGCCTCCTTGTTCTGGGATCTGGCGGTGTGCTCGCTCATCGAGCGCCGCTCCGCGCACGCCGTCTTCGGGGAGTTCACCCGCAAGTTCGCGACGGCGGCCTCCCGCGCTCCTTTCCTCGCGGATCCGCTCGTGACCGAGTGCCCCGCCGGGGCCGTGGTCCTGCCCGAGGTGGGAGACGCGGATGTCGTCGCTTGGGCGCACAACGAGACCTCAACGGGCGCGGCGGCCCCGGTACGGCGCCTCGGCGACGCGTTGGTCGTGGTGGACGGGACGTCGTCGGCCGGCGGCATGGACGTCGACATCGCCGAGACGGACGTGTACTACTTCGCGCCTCAGAAGAACTTCTCCAGCGACGGCGGCCTGTGGGTCGCGCTGTGTTCCCCCGCGGCGCTCAGCCGGGCCGAAAGGATCGCCGCGTCGTCGCGCTGGATCCCAGAGACCCTAAGTTTGGATGTCGCCGCCCAGAACTCGGCGAAGCAGCAGACCCTAAACACTCCGGCGATCGCGACCCTACTGCTACTGGAGGATCAGATCCGCTGGCTGCTGGACCTCGGTGGGCTGGCCGCCGTCGAGGCGCGCTGCAAGGCCATGACCGACCACGTCTACGCATGGGCCGAATCACGGAATTGGGCCGCGCCCTTCGTCGCGGATGTGACGCACCGCTCCCCCGTCGTCGCCACGATCGACCTCAGCCCAGAGATCGACGGCAAGAGCCTAATCGCAGCGCTGCGGGAGAACGGCATCGTCGATGTCGACCCGTACCGGGCGCTCGGCCGGAACCAGCTGCGGATCGGCTGCTACGCGTCGGTGACTCTCGCGGACGTTGAAGCCCTGACGGCGTGCATCGACTACGCGGTGGCGCGCCTCTAGCTCTTGCGGAGCAGGACGACCAGGCCGCAGGCCATCGCGAGCACCGCGGCGAGCGTCACCGCGAAGCGCGTGCCCCCGGTCCTGGGGGCCTCGGAGGTGCCGCTGGCCTGCGTTGCTCCATCGCTGGCCTGGGTCG
>CAMCJC010000040.1 GCA_945875065.1 uncultured Propionibacteriaceae bacterium
GTCGGCGAGCTCGATCGTGAACTCCAACGTCGCATTGGTCAGCGCCCGCGTCGATGTCGTCGGCACCGCGCCAGGCATGTTCGTCACGCAATAGAACAAAGAACCGTGAACGCAAAAGGTCGGGTCGGAGTGCGTGGTGGGGCGGGAGTCCTCGAAGCAACCGCCCTGGTCGATGGCGACGTCGACGAGCACCGATCCCGGCTTCATCGCCGCCACGAGTGAGTTGCTGACCAGCTTCGGGGCCTTCGCGCCGGGGACCAGGACGGTGCCGATCACGAGGTCAGCTTCGGGCACGAGTTCCTCGATTGCCAATTTCGAAGAAGCGATCTGCCCCACCCGGTTCCCGAACCGCCAGAACGTGGAGCGGAGCTTCTCCATGTCCGTGTCGAGAACAGTGACGTCGGCTCCCATACCGAGCGCGATGTTCGCCGCGTTCGTGCCAACGGTGCCAGCCCCGAGTACCACGACCTTCGCGTTAGCGACGCCGCCAACGCCGCCCATGAGGACGCCTCGTCCGCCGTTTTGACGTAGCGCGGCATGCGCCCCGACCTGCGGTGCCAAGCAGCCCGCGACCTCCGACATCGGATACAGCAGCGGCAGCAACCCTGACGGCAGTTGCACGGTTTCGTAGGCGATCGACGTGGTGCCGGCTGCCAGCAGCGCCCGCGTGCACGGCTCATCGGCTGCGAGGTGCAGGTAGGTGAACAGGCACATGTCGCCGCGCAGGAAGCCGAACTCACCCGGCACCGGTTCCTTGACCTTGACGACGAGCTCTCCCGCGCCCCAAGCCTCGGCGGCGTCGGGCACGATCCGGCCTCCCTGGCGGGCATAGTCGTCGTCGCTGATCCCCGAGCCCTCACCGGCACCGGCCTGGATGAACACCTCGTGACCGCGGGCAGTCAGCTCCGCGACCCCGACGGGCGTCATCGCCACGCGGAACTCGTTGTCCTTCACTTCGGCGGGTACCGAAATCTTCATCGCAGCCTCCTTGCCTGATAGCAAAGATTCTGCACCCACGAGTCGGAGCGCGTGCTTGAGGGGCGAATTTGGGGTCACCTTCGTCGAAAATCGCCGGGACTAAACGTAGAGTGCGCCCGTGCGGAACATCTGGAGGATCATCAGCACCACCCGCGAGCTGTGGCCGCTGTTCGTTGGGGTCACGATCGGGGCAGTAGCGATCACCGGCACCACGATCCTGGGGCCGTTCATCATCGCTCGCGCCATCGACACGGTCGTTGCGATGGTGCAGGGCAGCGGTGGGTCCTTGACCGAACTCGTCTGGCTGGCCGTGGCGGTCCTCGGCGCGAGCCTTGCGAACTCGATCCTGACCAACGTAACCGGCTACTGGGGCGACATGACCTCCGCGCGGCTGCGGGTGATCTTGTCACAACGCTACTACGAGAAGCTGATGCGTCTGCCGCAGAGCTACTACGACAACGAGCTGACCGGAACCATAATCTCCAGGCTCAACCGCTCGATCACCGCGGTCACGGACTTCGCGAAATCGTTCTCCAACAGCTTGTTCCCCATGCTGATTACTATCTTCGCGGTGCTCGTCATCTCCGCGATCCACTCGCCCTGGCTGGCGGTGATGCTGGTCGTGATCTACCCGGTGTTCCTGTTGTTGACGGCCATGACGTCGAAGCGGTGGCAGGTTTGGGAACATTCCAAGAACGAGGCCTACGATATCGCGGGAGGCCGATTCGCGGAGGTCGTCGGGCAGATGCGGGTGGTCAAATCGTTCCTCGCCGAGCGCCACGAACTCGAGCGCTTCGACGAGCTGTACACGTCGACCATCGGGACGACTGCGGCCCAATCCCGTTTCTGGCACCTAATGGATATCGCCCGCCGCGGCACCCTCGATCTGTTGTTCTTCGGCACTTTCGTCATCATCTTCGTGCAGACCGCGAACGGGACGTTCAGCGTCGGAGTGATGGTGTTGCTGATCCAGCTCGTCGAGATGGCCCGCCACCCGGTGGCGTCGATGAGCTGGCTCGTCGACACCACGCAGCGCGCCATCACTGGTAGCCGCGAGTATTTCACGGTAATGGACGAACCCGACGAGCCATTCACCACCCTGGATACTGGCAGGCAGTTGCCCTGGCTCGCCGAAGACCCGGTAGTCGAGTTCGACAAAGTCAGCTTCGGCTACGGCGACGGCGATGTCCTCAAGGACATCAACCTGACCATCCACAAAGGCGAGAGGGTCGCATTCGTTGGGGAATCCGGCGGCGGCAAAACCACCCTGGTCAACTTGATCATGCGACTCTACCCCGTCGAGCGGGGAGCGGTGCTGCTGCGCGGCAACCCGATCGATACCCTGCCGCTGTCACAGGTGCGCTCGACGGTCGGGACGGTGTTCCAGGACGCCTCGCTGTTCAGCGGCACGATCCGCGACAACATGGCCTACGGCCTCGAAGCCACCGACGAGCAGTTGCGGGAAGCGGCGCGGCGCGCCAACGCGCTCGGGTTCATCTCGAAGCTCCCGAAGGGCTTCGACACCGAGATCGGCGAGCGCGGCATCAAACTATCCGGTGGGCAGAAGCAGCGGATCTCGGTGGCTCGCGCACTGCTGAAGGACGCCCCAATCCTGATCCTCGACGAGGCCACCAGTGCCCTCGACACCAAGGCTGAACGCGCCGTGCAGGCGGGTCTGGACGAGTTGATGGTCGGCCGTACCACGCTGATCATCGCGCACCGCCTGTCGACCATCTCGGCGGTCGACCGGATCGTCACTCTCCGCGACGGCCGGATCGACGAGGTCGGCTCCCCCGCCGAACTCGCCGCCTCTGGCGGCATCTACGCGGAACTGCTGGCGTTGCAAGGCTCGGAACGCAAGGCCGACAAGGCGAAACTCCGGCGCTTCGACATCATCCGCTGATACCAAGCCGGCCCTATTGGGTCGGGTCCAACCCGGAGAAAGCCTGACCGATCAAGGCGGTGGTGGCGGCGTCGGGCTTCCAAGTACCGACGCCGGGGATCGCTAGGACTCCGTCATCGCCCTGGTAGACGCCGAGCGGGTCGCCGTACTGGTTCTGCAGCACCATGGTGAGGACGCCCTCGGTCGCGGGAACCAGCTCGTTCGGCTCCCACTCGGCGTCTACCAGGGCACGAAGGAGGTCATCTGGCAGGGCAACCTCCTTGACGGCGATCACGTTGTTCTCGGTAGCCCAGCCACACGCATACCCTGTGGTGACCGTTTCGGGCTGGAAGTCCCAAACGGGTCGGAGCGGGGCTCCGGTCAGTGCGGCCTGGCAGAAGCCTCCGGTCGCAGTGGGTTTGGTCTCCGCGCGTTCCTGCTGCCAAAGGCCCTGGAGCTTGGCCAAGAGTTCGTCGGCACCGACTCGGGTACCGCCGAAGGTCTTACATCCGGTAGTCTGGCCGTCGAACGTGCGGATCGTCCCGTCGGGGTACTCGACGGCCAGCCGGTAGGTCAGCCCGCCCTCCAACGTGCACATGGCGTCCTCCTTGGCGCGCCGCAGCGCGTTGATGGCTTTCACGGCCTGACCGGCGCGCTTGGTGAGTGGGTCGGCCAGGCTGAAGGTCCCAAAGCCGGAGGGATCGCCGCACAGCCACACATTGGCTGCGTTCTCGGGAATCCCGTCCGTAGGGAGGCGATTGGCGGTCCTCATCTGGAGCGCTTCCGCGCAGATCCGCGGGGTATCTTCTGTTGGGAGGGTCACGACTACATCAGGCTGGGGGCTACGGTTCGGAGTGCCATCGGCCGACGCGGCGGTGACCGTCGTGGGTGGGGCCGCGATCTGCTGGGGCCGCGACGTGTTGACGGCATGCACGACGGGGAACGTGACCGCCGCCACGACCGCTATCGCTAAGCTCGAGCCGAGGATGCGAAAGCGGTTGCGCTTCCGCCTGGCCCCCGCCAGCAGGTTGTCGGTCGCGAGATCCGGGGCGAGGTTCTCCAGCTTGCGGTTTAGGTCGTCGGTCATGCTGCCACCTCCTGGGTGAGATGTTCGGAGTTCCGCAGGGCGTTGATGCCCCGGCGCAGGTGAGTCTTGACGGTGCCGACTGGCATTCCGAGGATCTTCGCCACCTCCTTGACGGGGATGTCGTCGAGGTGGTGCAACACGATCGCGGAGCGCTGAGGCCGGGACAGGCCCATCAGGGCGCGCCTGAGATCGAGGCCGATCTCGGCGTCACCCGTCCGGGCCTCTCCGCCGGGAGGCGACATCGTCGGCACCTCGCTGCGCCACGACAGCTTCCGCCACCATGAAATGTAAGTGCGGTGCATCGTCGTACGTAGGTAGGCTTCGAAAGTCGCGTCGTCCATCGCGTGGTACCGGCCCCAACACTTCGCCAGGGCAGTTTGCAGGAGATCCTCGGCGTGCCCGTCGTCCCCGGTGAGCATCCAGGCGCGACGCAGCAGCCGCTTACCTCGCTCGGCGACGAAGTCTTCAAGACTTCTCGGTTCCAGTTCCACCTTCACATCCAATAGGACGCGACGACCCGGCCGCCAGGTTTCATTGCCGGTAACGTTTGTTTCCGTGTACCTCGCCAAGCACTTCGAAATCCCTCGACAGCGCCTAGCGTCCTACCTGGCGAGTGTCCGGGCGGGCAACCTGGTCACGGTCCACGAGGCCGGCCCGAAGGCGACGTTCGTGCCGTTCCATTTGGAGGATCGGGACGGCTCCCAGGTTCTGGTGACGCACCTGGTGCGAAACAACGAGCAGGTCACCGAGCCGATCACCGGGCCCGGCTTGGCGTTGATCGACCTGTCCGACGCGTACATCTCCCCCAGGTGGTACCCCAGCAACGAGGCGCTGCCGAACGTGCCGACGTGGGACTACATCAGCCTCCAGATCGAGGGCCCCGTGCGCGTACTGGCCGACCCGGCTTCGGCCTTGGCCGCTGCCCGGGCGGTGACCTCGCGTATGGAGTCCGACGACGTGCTGGCCGCGGTCGGCGAGCACAAGCTCGCGAAGATGGCCCGCGCGATCGTCGCCGTCGAACTGACGGTGGAGCGGATCCGGGGGAAGGCTAAGGCCAGCCAAAACCGCCATCCCGACGACATTCGCGGCATCATCGCCCACCTTCAGAACCAGGGCGTGACGGAACTGGTGCGGTACCTGCAGGAGGTCGCGCTCCCTCACGCCGAGGAGCGGTTCGGGATGATCGAGGACATCAAGGCAGCCCATACCCTCCCGACCAGCGCCGCCGACTGATTGTCGGGTTAACCCCACCCCAGCTCTCGGGTTAGCGGGATTCTCCCGTCCCACTCGGCCCGGAAGGCTAAGGAACATGGAAACCACACCCACGCTGCAACGCCCCTGGTTCCCCCGGACCGTGGGCTCCGCCGGCTATCTACTCGGCTCCTTCCCGCTGCACCTGGCCGCCTTCATCGTCACGGTGGTAGGGCTGTCATTCGGCTTCGGTACTCTGATCATCTGGCTTGGCGTCCCGGCACTTGCGGCCACGCTCTACGCGATCCGCGGCTTCGCGACGCTCGAGCGTCACGCCGCCGCCCGGATGACCGGCCGTCCCGTCCCGCGGCTCCCCTACACGCCGGCGCCTGAAGGGGCATCGACGTTGCGGGCGTTCCAGCAGCCGCTGCGCGACCCGCAGGCCTGGCTCGACGCCCTGTGGGGGTTCGTCTCGTTCATAGTCTCGACGCTCACGTTCTGCCTCGGCCTGCTTTGGGTCCTCGCGCCGCTGGCCACGATCGCGTCTCCTGTGGCCTTCTGGATCCAGGTGCACGGCTTCCACGTTCACTATTCCGGTCTCGGGGACCTGCTTGACGTGCCGTTCCCGGAGCTGCTGTCGCTCGGCATCAACATGCTCCTTGGCCTGATCCTCACCGCCACCGCGCCGTTGATGCTGCCGGCCCTGGCCCGGGCGCAACTCGCGGTCGGCGAGGGCCTGCTGTCGATGCGGGCCCGCGACCGCGCCGCAGTGGCGCACCTGACCGGTTCCCGCGACGCCATCCGCCAAGCCGAGACGCACGCCCTGCGCCGCCTCGAGCGCGACATCCACGACGGTCCGCAGCAGCGCTTGGTCCGCCTCAACATGGATCTGGCCCGCGCCCAGCGGCAGTTCGAGACCGACCCGGAGATGGCCCGCACCATCCTCGCCGACGCCCAGGCGCAGGCCCAGGAGACCCTGGCCGAGCTGCGTCAACTGTCCCGCGGCATCGCCCCGCCGATCCTCGTCGACCGTGGCTTGGAGGCCGCCATCTCCGAGGCCGCGGCCCGCTCGTCGGTTCCCGTAACCATCTACGCCAGCCTCCCCGACCTCCCCGACCACGTCGCGACCGCCGCTTACTTCGTGACAGCCGAGTCGTTGGTCAACGTCAACAAGCACTCCCAGGCGGCCTCCGCCGAGGTGTTCGCCGCCGTTCAGGATGAGGCCCTGTACCTGACGATCAGCGACGACGGCATCGGGGGCGCCGACGCCGCCAAGGGCCACGGCTTGGCCGGGCTCGCGGAGCGGCTGCGGGGCGTGGACGGTACCCTCAAAGTCTCCTCCCCCGTCGGCGGCCCAACCCAGATCGAGGCGGTGATTCCTTGCGGATCCTGATCGCGGATGACTCCGTGCTGCTGCGCGAAGGGCTCACCCTGATCCTGAGCGAGGGCGGCCACGAGGTCATCGGCAGCGTCGGCACCGGGGATGAGCTCGTGTCCCGGTGCCTCGCGCTGCGCCCCGACTTGACCATCAGCGACATCCGAATGCCCCCGTCGAATACCGACGAGGGGCTGCGCGCCGCCGTGACGATCCGGAACCGCTGGCCGACCGCGCCGATCCTGCTGCTGAGCCAGTACGTCGTGCTCGGCTACGCCACTGAGCTGCTGTCCAGCGGCTCGGGAGCGATCGGGTACCTGCTGAAAGATCGCGTCGGCGATCTCGACTCGTTCTTCGATGCCGTGGATCGCGTCGCGGGCGGCGGCATGGTCCTCGACCCGGAAGTCGTCACACAGCTGATGGGTCGCGGCCGGGCCCAGGATCCCGTCACCGCCCTCACCGCGCGGGAACGCGAGGTGTTGGAGCTCATGGCCGAGGGACACACCAACTCGGGGATCGCCCGACGGCTGTTCGTCACCGAAGGCGCGGTCGAGAAACACACGCAGCGGATCTTCGGCAAGCTCGGGCTGATAGCCGACGGCGACGCCCACCGCCGCGTCAAGGCGGTGCTGGCCTTCCTCGGCGCCTAGGCCATCGCGGCCGGGATCGGTGCCTGCCAGGACTCGATCAACTCCGCCATGGGCACCTCGAACAGACCCTCGAAATGCGCGATTTGCTCCGCAGTGACAGTCCCGAGACGCACCGCCGTGACGCCGTGCTCGCCCGCTAGATAGGCGATCTTGCCCTCCTTGTCGGCGGGGACGCTGAGCAACGCCCGGCTCGGGGATTCGGAGAACAGTGCGACGGTCGGGTCGATGCCGGGCAGCGCGACGGCGAAGCCGAGGCCGCCCTGCTGCGCCGATTCGAACAGCGCTGCGGCGAGGCCGCCCTCGGACAAGTCATGAGCGGAGGCCGCGAGGCCCTGCTCGGAGACGAGCCTCAGCAACTTCGCGAGCTCCTTCTCAGCCGCCAGGTCGAGGCGCGGCGGCTGGCCGCCGAGGTGTCCGCCGTGGACAGCGTCGGCCCAGATCGATCCCGAGAGCTCTTCGAATGTCGCGCCGAGCAGCCAGATGCCGTCGCCAGCCCCCGCGAAGCCGCTGCGGATCCGTTTGGCGACGTCGTCGATAACCCCGAGGACGCCGATCGTTGGCGTGGGGAGGATCGGGGTGGTCCCGGTCTGGTTGTACAGCGACACATTGCCGCCAGTGACGGGGATGCCGAGCTCGCGGCACGCGTCGACCAGGCCCTCGATGGCTTCGACGAATGTCCACATCACCTCTGGGTCCTCGGGGGAGCCGAAGTTCAGGCAGTCGGTAATCGCAACGGGTTCCGCGCCGGTGGCCGCGACGTTGCGGTACGCCTCGGCAAGGGACAGCTGCGCGCCGAGGCGGGGGTTGAGGTAGGTGAACCGGGAGTTCGCGTCGAGGGCGAGCGCAATGCCGAGTCCGGTCTCCTCGTCGATGCGGATCATGCCCGCGTCCTCTGGTTGGGCGAGGACGGAGTTGCCCCGAACGTAGCGATCGTACTGGTTGGTGACCCACGACTTGTCGGCGACGTTGCCGTGTCCAAGGACCGCTTTGAGCGCGGCGCGCAGACCCTCGGGGGTGTTGTCGCGGGTAAGGGCCTCGGCACGGTTGGCGTTGACCTCGTCGAGCCACGTCGGCCGCTGGTAGGGGCGCTCGTAAGTGGGGCCCTCGTGGGCGACGGTCTTGGGGTCGACGTCGACGATGCACTCGCCGTGCCAGTGGATGACGAGGCGGTCGCCGTCGGTGACCTCGCCGATGATGGTTGCGGAGACGTCCCACTTACGGCAGATCTCCATGAACTTGTCGACGTCCTCGGGGGCGACGACGGCCATCATGCGTTCCTGCGACTCGCTCATGAGGATTTCCTCGGGTGCGAGGTTCGGGTCGCGCAGCGGCACGAGTTCGAGGCGGACGGCCATGCCGCCGTCGCCGGCTGAGGCGAGTTCGGAGGTCGCACAGGAGATGCCTGCGGCGCCGAAGTCCTGGATGCCCTGGATGACCCCGGCCTGGAACAGCTCGAGGGTGCATTCGATGAGGAGCTTCTCCATGAACGGGTCACCGACCTGGACGCTGGGCCGCTTGGCGGGACCGGTTTCGTCGAAGGTTTCGGATGCGAGGATCGATGCGCCTCCGATGCCGTCACCGCCGGTAGCCGCACCGAACAGGATCACCTTGTTGCCCACCCCGGATGCGAACGCGCGATGGAGTTCCTCGTGGCGTAGGACTCCGACGCACAGGGCGTTGACTAGCGGGTTCGACAGGTAGGTGGGGTGGAATTGCACCTCGCCGCCGATGTTCGGCAGGCCAAGGCAGTTGCCGTAGCCGCCGACGCCCGCGACGACGCCGGGCAGAACGCGACGGGTGTCGGGCTCGGTCAAAGGCCCGAACCGCAGCGAGTCCATAACACCGATCGGGCGGGCGCCCATCGCGAGGATGTCGCGGACGATGCCGCCGACGCCGGTCGCGGCCCCCTGGTAGGGCTCGACGAAGCTGGGGTGGTTGTGGGATTCGGCCTTGAAGGTGACGGCATAGCCTTGGCCGATGTCGACGACGCCGGCGTTCTCGCCAATGCCCGCTAGCAGGGGGCCGCGCGGGGTGTCTTGGCTGAGGGCCCCGAACTTCTTCAGGTGTACCTTCGAGGATTTGTAGGAGCAGTGCTCCGACCACATGACGGAGTACATCGCCAGCTCGGCGCTGGTGGGGCGGCGCCCCAAGATCTCCTTGATCCGGGCGTACTCCTCGTTCTTGACGCCGAGCGCGGCGTACGGCTGTTCCAGGTCAGGGGTGTCGATTGCGTTAGCCACGGTGTCTGCCACGGGCCAAATCTATCGGCTGAAAGCCGCCGAACGCGCGTCGAACCGCCCGGGGCGCAGCTACTCCGCCCGATGCCGGGCGGCAGGAGATTACTCCCCCGGAACCTGTTCGACGATCAGCCCTGCTGCCCGCAGGATTTCCGCTCCGGAGGGCAACCCGTTCGCTTCGCGGTTGGACTCGGTGTACGAGATGGCGTAGACGACGCGGGTAACGCGGCGGCTATTGACGATGAGCCTGGCGCAGGTGGCGCAGGGTTCGTGGGTGATGTAGAGGGTGTGGGAATCCCCGTTCCAGTTGGCGGCGAGCAAGGCGTTGGTTTCGGCGTGGATGAAGCCGCTCATCCCCTGTTCCAGTGATTCACGCTCGTTGGGTTCACCGGCGGCCCGACCATTGTAGCCGACGCCGACGACACGGTTGCAGTGATCTAGCAGGCAGGCCCCCACCCGCACTTTGGAGTCGGCGCTGCGGGTGGCCCATAGGCGGGCGGTTGCCATGCCGAGCTCGTCGAATGTCGGTCGCGCTGTCATGCCGCCAAAGCTAGCGGGCGGTGAGGAACTTGATCGCCGATTCGAAAAACGTCTTGCCATCGAGCGAAGCACCGGTTAGTTCTTCGACGTTGTGCTCGGGGTGGGGCATGAGGCCGACGACATTGCCGCGCTCGTTCGTGATGCCGGCGATGTCGTTTGCCGAGCCGTTTGGGTTGTCGATGTAGCGGAACACTACCTGGTCGTTGTCCTCGAGGCGCTTCAGCGTCTCGGGAGCGGCCTGGTAATTGCCCTCGCCATTCTTTAGCGCGATGACGATCTCTTGACCTCGCTCGAACGCACACGTCCAGGTGGTGTCGGCAGTTTCGACGCGCAGCTTCTGGTCGCGGCAGATGAAGTGCTGGTCCACGTTGCGGATCATCGCTCCTTCAAGAAGATGCGCTTCACACAGCAGTTGGAAGCCGTTGCAAATACCGAGGACGGGCATGCCTTTGCGCGCCTGGTCGATGATGACGTCCATGATCGGGCTGAACCGGGCGATGGCGCCGCAGCGAAGGTAGTCGCCGTAGGAGAAGCCACCGGGCAGGATGATCGCGTCCACATCGTTTACGGAGTCGGCGCCGTGCCACAGCGGAACGGCTTCTGCACCGCTCAGCTTCACAGCGCGGAGCGCGTCATGGTCGTCTAAGGAGCCGGGGAACGTGACGACGCCGATGCGGGTCATCAGGCGTTCACCACCTCGAAGGTCTCGATGACGGTGTTGGCGAGGAGTTTCTCGGCCGCCGCCGCCACTTGCTGAAGCGCCTCGGGGGTGACTTCCCCGTCGATCTCGATCTCGAAGCGCTTTCCTTGGCGCACCGTCATACCGTCGAAGCCGAGGCGCTTCAGGGCCCCGGTTACGGCCTTGCCCTGGGGGTCCAGGATCTCGGGCTTGGGCATGACGTTCACTACGACGCGTGGCATGGGCCAACCATAGCCAGCGACGGCGGTGAGGACCTAGCGTCGCGGCCGGTAGGGAACATGATGGAAGCCGAGTTGATCCCAGCACATGCGTGGACCTGCGCCCCTCCGACCGCCTTTCTCGGACGATTCCCCATCGACAGGTACTACCTGCTCGTCAGCAGGCCCCATCCGGGTGTTCCATGCGCCGCCCCTGCGCGTCGTGCTCTCGGCTGGCCCGGCGCGGCGCGGCCCATCCGGGATTCACCGGCTTGCTGGCAGTGCTCGGGCGGGGCGAAGCCCGAAGAGATCCCGCTAGCCCAAGCCGCCCGGAGCCGACTCGCCTCCGGGAACAGGATGCGGTACCGGTGCCCGACAACGCGCCGCTCCTATCCAGCAGTGGTTCTCCGTTGCACACTCGCACGCAAACCGCCAGCCAAGATTGGCGCCCTTTCCTGAAGACACAGTCGTCCTGGTAGAGCTCCGCGGGAACGACGCTACCCTCCTTCTGCGCCTGTGTTCGGTGGCCCGGGCCGACGGGGCGGGGGTGTGGGTTTGGCCGGCTTTCCTGGGGACGGAGCGAGCGGACTGGTAGCACTCGGCGCGGAAGTCGTTGGAGCATCGGTAGGCCGTGGGGATGTGGGCAGCCTTGTCGGAGAGGGCAGCAGACTCGGACTCGGCAACTGCGTCGGACTCACTGACGGCCCTAGACTCGGGGAGTTCGAGGCCGAGGGCACTGCGGAGCTCGGCTGATCAGATGGCACCGGCGTCGGGAGGCCAGGGCCCGTTGGCTCCGCGCTGGGAGGAGCCTGACTGGGCCCAGCGGAAGGCGAGGGCATCGCCGTCTGTGACGGCGTTCTCGATGGATCAGAGGTTGGTATCGGTTCCGGCGAGGTCGAGGGCCTTCCACTCGGCGAGGGGGTTGGCGGCTCCACCAGGTCCGGAGGCCGAATCTCAATGTTGTCCGGCGACTCACAGGCATCACCGATCTGGTTCTCGTTCACGTCCTGCTGACTGGGATTGGAGGCATCCGGGCAATTGTCGTACGCATCCGGAATGACATCACCGTCACGGGTGATAGACAGCGGTGCCGCGGAGAAGGCGGTACGCCCGGCATCGTCGGTCACCCTCACTGCGGCATACGAGATCGTCTCCCCCATGTACTTCTTTGCGGCAAATGCGTTCGGCCGCGGTGTTTCGAAAACCCCGTCGCCATCAAGGTCGAACTCATATTTGACAATCCGGCTAGACCCCTGGGCATAACTCGCACTGGCATTGAAGGTAACCAGGTTACCAATTTTGTCAACGAACGGTCCCTGCAACCAGGCGACCGGCCCCGCGTCCGCATCTTGAAGGTCCTGCTTTATCTCACCACCGATTCTGGATAGGTCATCGAGAGCACTGACGCGCCCACCGGTATCCGTCGCCAACTTCGATAGTGATTCCGAGTCGATCGACTCCTCTCCAACGACGGAGATCCGTGTCTGCACCTGCTGCACGGCCTGTTTACGGAGACTCTCCCAGGTAAGACCGGAGACAGGCTCCGGGTCCTTCGGCGGTCCATCCCCCACGACAATCATGGTCTTA
>CAMCJC010000041.1 GCA_945875065.1 uncultured Propionibacteriaceae bacterium
TGGTCTGTTCGAACTGGGCGCAGCGGGAGCCGTCGTTCGTGACTACCGTCCAGCCGTCGTCCCAGACGTGGGAGTCCTGTTCGCCGATGGTGAGCATCGGTTCGATGGTGAAGGTCATGCCTGGCTGGATCGCGGTCTCGTATCGGGGTTCGTCGTAGTGCAGGATGATCAGGCCCGAGTGGAATGCCGTGTGAACGCCGTGGCCGGTGTAGTCGCGGACGACTCCGTAGCCGAAGCGGCGGGCGTATTTCTCGATGACGGTGCCGATGATCGACGTGGAACGGCCCGGTTTGACTGCGCGGATCGCCCGGTTCATCGCCTCCTGGGTGCGTTCCGTCAACAACCGCGACTCCTCGTCGACATCGCCGCACAGGAACGTGTAGCAGTTGTCGCCGTGGACTCCGTTCTTGTAGGCGGTGACATCGATCTTGACGATGTCACCGTCCTCTAGCGGGCGCTGGTCCGGGATGTCGTGGCAGATCACTTCATTGACCGATGTGCAGCACGACTTCGGGAAGTCACGGTAGCCGAGCGTTGACGGGTAGGCGCCGTGGTCGAGGATGTATTCGTGGACGATACGGTCCAGCTCGTCGGTAGTCACCCCTGGGGCGACGGCCCTGCCAGCCGCATGCATCGCCTCACAGGCGATGGCACCGGCCTCGCGCATCGCCTCGATAACCTCCGGAGTTTGGACATCGCTGCCGTCGTAACGCTCGGGGGAACGCTTGCCGACATACGGTGGTCGGACGATCTCAGCGGGGACGTCGAGGCGGGGGGTTACGCGATGCGGGGTAACGAGGGTCACGCCGCCACAGTGTAGTAGTCCACTAGCGTGGCCAGCGGAGACGTCGGCTCCAGGGCTGCCAGCATGGCGGCTCCGGTGTCCGTCTGAACGAGGCTCCCGGATCGCCACCTCAGCCACGGTGCGCGTTACCGTAGGCAGAAGCGCGCACTCCGCTGTGACCGACATCTAGGGCTGGTGCATCAATCATGCATGGCTCCTCCGCGGGCATGTCAGGCAGCGGGGGCGGCGGAGGTGATCAGGAGCGCTGCAAGGATGCGAGGCTGTCTGCCACCAGGTTCTTGCGCTGATCGTCACCTATCGGGGCTTCGGTGTGGAAGAGGGTGAAGTGGCTCTGTGAGCCGGTCTCCAGAACCAGCACTACGACTTCGTCGCCTTTGACCCGGTACGTGCCGGGGACGTTCCAGAAGTTCACGCGCATCAGCCAGCCTGTGACGCCATCATTGGTGGTGTATGCCCGGTCTTCAAGGGACTCGATGCTCTCCAACGCCGAGTAGTAGTACGACGTCGACATGCAGGAGATGATCTGCATCGCGGCTGTCTTGGCATCGCGGCTGTAGTCGGCTTTGGAGAGCTGACCGATCGCGGTGACGGCGATCCAGTTGTCGATGACGTGGTTGTCCTGTCCGACCCGTTCGCTCGTGTAATCGATGATGTTAGCGCTGCTCCTGCGCCATCCGGGGACCCCCTTGTATTTCATGGGGCCGGAGACATACCAGTCACCTTGAGGTGGCACAAAGCTGTCGCTGACTATGGGGCACGCGACGGGGCGACCCAGGCCATCAGTCGGTTGGGGAGAGGTCGGCGGCTTCGACGGCGCGACCTCGTTCCACTGCCTGCCGGTCGGCGAGGCCGAGTTGGTGTCGGTCGGTAGCGACCACGGGTTGCCACGCCAGGGCTGCCACATCAGCAACACGACGGCCAAGGTGGCCGAGAGAACTGCGGTGATCAACGGCCACAGCGGGCGCGGTGCAGGCGGACCGTTTTCGTTGTCCGCCCAGCGTCCCCCATCCCAGTATCTGGGTTCGCCCCCGTCGGGGTCGGGGTACCAGCCGGATTGCGCCATGGGCTCCATTATTACCGCTCAGCCAGTCACCCCGGGTTTGTTGAGCGTGCGGCGGCCGCCGCTTCGACTGGGGCACACTAGGGGCATGGATAGGCAGACAGAGTTCGTGCTGCGCTCAATGGAGGAACGGGACATCCGGTTCGTGCGCCTTTGGTTCACCGACGTGCTGGGCTCCCTCAAATCAGTGGCGATCGCCCCGGCAGAGGTTGAGGGGGCTATCGCGGAGGGAGTCGGGTTCGATGGCTCCGCGATTGAGGGGTTTGCCCGCATCTACGAGTCGGACATGGTCGCCCACCCGGATCCCTCAACCTTCCAGGTGCTGCCTTGGCGGCAGGCCGAATGCGGCACGGCGCGAATGATGTGTGATATCCAGCTACCCGACGGCTCTCCGAGCTTCGCCGACCCCCGCTACGTACTCAAACGCGCGATGAAGCGCGCCGCCGACATGGGGTTCACGTTCTACATCCACCCGGAGATTGAGTTCTTCCTCCTGAGCCAACTGAACCCGCCGGTGCAATTGGACGACGGCGGGTACTTCGACCACACGACCTTGGGGGACGGTACCGACTTTAGGCGCGACGCGATCACGATGCTTGAGCAGATGGGCATCTCGGTGGAGTTCAGCCACCATGAGGCCGCCCCCGGCCAGCACGAGATTGATCTGCGCTACGCCGATGCCCTGACCATGGCTGACAACATCATGACGTTCCGCGTCGTGATCCGGGAGGTCGCGGTCTCGCAGGGCATCCACGCCACGTTCATGCCGAAGCCCTTCTCTCAGTTCCCCGGCTCCGGCATGCACACGCACATGTCCTTGTTCGAGGGCGACGTCAACGTCTTCCATGACGCGGCCGACGAATACCGCCTGTCGAAGACGGCTAGGCAATTCGTCGCGGGACTGCTGCGGCACGCCCCGGAGATCACGGCGGTGACCAACCAGTGGGTGAACTCCTACAAGAGACTCATGCACGGCTCCGAGGCACCGACGTACGCGTGCTGGGGCCGCTCCAACCGTTCCGCACTCATCCGAGTGCCGCAGTTCACGCCCGGCAAGGTCGGCTCGGCTCGCATCGAGTACCGTTCCCCAGATCCGGCTTGCAACCCGTACCTGGCATTCGCGCTGATGCTCAACGCCGGCCTGGCTGGCATTGAGAACGAGTACCCGCTGCCCGAGGAGACCGAGGACGCCGTGTGGCGTCTGACCGACCGCGAGCGGCGAGCCCTCGGCATCGAGGCACTCCCGCGAAGCCTCGACTCGGCGCTGCGGCTCATGGAGAACTCCGAGTTGGCTGCCGAGACCCTCGGCGAGCACGTCTTCGAGTACTTCATGCGCAACAAGCGAGCCGAGTTTGAGTCCTACCGCCAGCAGGTAACCCAATGGGAGGTCGAGCGGCACATCTCCGTGCTGTAGCTTCGGCTACCGCGTGACGGGGAACACGGCGGCCACCTGGTCGGCATGCACGCCCGATGCACTAACCCGCGCGCTTCCCCAGGCAAGGCGTCCGGTGGCCAGGGCAAGGAAGGTTTCAGCATCGAGTTCCACGACGTTGGGTGGGGTGCCGCGTGTGTGCTTCGGCCCGTCGCCGAATCCAAGCTGCACTGCCGAAAACGGTGGGATGCGTAACTCGATGGAACCGCCTGGGTGGCGTTCTCGGATGCGCTTGGCCGCGGCCCGGCATGCCGATGCCGTTAGCGCCCGCCCCGGTAGCAAGTCCGCTGCTGCGGTCGCATCGACGGCGCGTAGCAACACCTCCGTTAGATCCGGGACAGAGGCCATGAGGACAGCATCGAGTTCCCGCGCTAGGCAGCTTGCGGCCGGCTCAGCGAGTTGGGCGATGGAGTCGCGCAGAGCGGCGATGGTCCTCGGATCGGGCTTGAACATGCCGCCATGGTACGAGTCTGAGGGAATCGCTGTAGGGTCGGATTTCCGGGCCGGATCCAAGTCGGTTCCGGACTAGGCTGGGGGAGTGAGCAGGGTCAACACCACCGCCGGTGAGTTCGCCCGCCGTGGCTTCGAGTCCCCGAGCGCCGCGGCCCGAATCTGGCAGGCCTGGTCGGAGCGCCGTGAGCCTCCCATAGCACTCGCGGCGCTTGACCACGCCGCCGATCGAGACCAAGCCCTTGAAGCCTTCGTCCGGATCGACGAGGTCGCACCGAACCTCCTGCGTCGCGTCGCCTCAGACCCGGAATGGTGCGGGCGCGTCGTCGCGGTACTCGGGGCCTCATCGGTGCTCTCCCGTTTCCTGTCCCGCTACCCGGACGAACTGGAGCTGCTGGAACACCTGCCAACGCTGCGGGGCCCCGCTCTCCTGGACTGGGTGCGGCGGCGCGCCACCGACCCCGACGGCGAACCCCAGCCAGACCTCCTGCGCCGGGCCAACCTCGCGGCTCTGGTCGAGATCGCGGCCTTCGACCTCGCCGCGGAACAGCCCACCACGGTGGTCGACCGCGTCGGCTCCGAGCTGACCTGGCTTGCCGACGCCGTGCTGGAGTGTGCCTTGGCGTGCGCCCGCGCCGAGGTCGCCGGCTCTGAGAAGGTGCGCCTAGCGGTGGTAGCGATGGGCAAGGCGGGCGCGAGGGAGCTGAACTACATCTCCGATGTCGACGTGATCTACATCGCCGAACCCGCCGAAGGCGTACCGGTCGACGAGGCTATGCAGGTTGGCACGGCAGTTGCTGCGGCGCTGGCGCGGATCTGCTCGGCTCACACGGGTGAGGGCACAATCTGGCCAGTCGACGCGGCCCTGCGCCCAGAGGGCAAGGCTGGCCCGCTCGTCCGCAGCCTCGCCTCCTGTGCGGCCTACTACCACAAATGGGCAAAGAACTGGGAGTTTCAGGCCCTCCTCAAGGCTCGTCCCGCAGCCGGCGATCTGGAGCTCGGCAGCCAGTTCTGCGACCTGGTTGCACCTCTGGTGTGGCAAGCGGCCGGCCGACAGGGGTTCTTGGCCGAGGCGCGGGCGATGCGGCAGCGGGTCATCTCACTCATTCCGGCGAAGGAAGCCGGCAGAGAGATCAAGCTCGGTGCCGGTGGGCTGCGCGACACTGAGTTCACAGTGCAGCTGCTTCAGTTGGTCCACGGCCGGGGCGACGACCGGCTGCGGCTGCGGGGAACCTTTGAAGGGCTTGAAGCGCTGATTGACTGTGGGTACATCGGCCGCGCTGACGGCGCAGCCTTGGGGGACGCGTACCGATTGCAGCGCGTGCTGGAGCATCGCGTCCAGCTCCGGCGGCTTCGTCGCACCCATCTGATACCTGACGACGACGCTGGGTGGACCCATCTCGCGCGTTCGGTGCGTAGTCGAGTGGAGGAGGTGCGACAAGCCTGGAAGTGGTCGACCCGCCAGGTCGAACGCCTACAACAACGGCTGTTCTTCTCCCCGCTGCTCGATGCCGTCTCCCAGATCCCTTCTGACGAATTGCGACTGTCCACCACCGCGGCCCAGGAACGCTTGGGAGTATTGGGGTTTGAGGACCCGAGATCCGCGCTCGGCCACATCCAAGCCTTGACCAACGGGGCGTCCCGCGCCGTCGAGATCCAACGTCAGTTGATGCCCGCGATGCTCGGCTGGTTCGCTGAGGCCCCCAACCCTGACTTCGGCTTGCTCGCGTTCCGGCAGCTCTCGGATGCGCTCGGCAGTACTTCCTGGTACTTGCGGGCCCTGAGGGACGAGGGCTGGATGGCTCAACGCCTAGCCCACATCGCCGCCTCCAGCCGCTACGTCGTCAACTTGCTGATGCGCGCTCCGGAGATGGTGCAGATGCTTGCCAGCAAGGAAAGCCTCGAGCCGCGGACGTTGAACTCGCTGCAAGCGAGCATGAAACGCGTCATCGCCCGCGCCGCCGACCATGCGGCGGCCGCGACGTCAGTGCGGGCGCTGCGGCGCTCCGAACTGTGCCGGATCGCGCTGGCGGATGTCCTAGGCGCTGCTGATGTCACGACCATCGGCCACGCGCTTTCAGACCTGGCTGAGGCGACGCTCGCCGCCGGCATCGAGCTTGCGCGGAGCGAGGCCGCGGCGCCCGAGGTCGGGGTCGTAGCCATGGGGCGTTGGGGTGGGCGGGAACTGGGCTACGCCTCCGACGTGGATGCCATGTTCGTGATCCCTGACGATTGCTCCAGCGAGGAGCGGACGGCTGCCGCCAACCTAGTGCGTCGTGCCTGCGCCATCGTCGGTGCCCCGGGACCCGACCCGGCTCTGGTTGTTGATACCGATCTGCGCCCCGAGGGAAAGGGCGGGCCGCTGGTGCGGAGCGTAGCCTCGTACCGGACGTACTACGCCAAATGGGCGGCGACATGGGAAGCCCAGGCTTTGTTGCGCGCCCGACCGGTGGGTGGCAGCGAACTTGCAGCTCAGGTGTGCGACGACATTGCCTATTTGCGCTACCCCGCCGGTGGTCTGAACGCGCACCAGGTGGCGGAGATCCGGCGACTCAAGTCGCGCATGGAGACCGAACGGATCCCCAAAAGCGTCGACAAGCTTCGGCATCTCAAACTCGGGCCGGGTGGCCTGGCGGACGTCGAATGGGCAGTCCAACTCCTCCAACTGGAGCATGCGGCGGAACATGCCTCGCTGCGCACTCAGCCAACGCTCGATGCCCTGGCGGCGGCCCAGCGCCTCGCACTCGTTTCCGAGGAGGAAGCAGCAGCCCTGAGCCAGGCTTGGCTGCACGCGAGCCGGGTGCGCAACGCGATCATGCTGGTTCGCGGCCGAGCCAGTGACACCCTGCCTGCCGACTATCGCGACCTATCAGCCGTAGCAGGGCTACTCGGTTACCGCGCAGGCGAGGTCACCGCGTTCCTTGACGAGACCCGGCGGCTCATGCGCCGGGCCACGCGTGTCGTCGGGAGCGTGTTCTGGGACGAGGGCGACTGACGGGCTAACTGGTGGTGAACTGCAGCAAGGAATCCTCGATTGCCTCCCAGCCGGTAGAGTCCTCAATGGCGACCGTGTAGATGATCGCGGCGATGCCGTTGGAGGTCTTGCGAGCAAGCACCCCGACGCTGTCGCCGGAGAACCCGTGCTCTCCGGAGTCCTTGAACTCGGCTCGCGCGTAGAAGATGCCGTTCGCCTCGTCGATGCGCTCTGCTGTGATTGTCGCCGAGGTCAGGTTTGTGTAGGAGATGCCATCACCGGCGAAGCACGCCAGCAACTGCTCCGGTGCCGCCTTGGCATCGTTGATCGTGCCGCCGTCGATCTGGGCGACCATTAGCAGGCTCACCCAGGATGTTCCCGGATACTGCTTGGCTATGGTGTTCGAGGCTGTGAGCCACTTGAACTTTAGATCCTGGGCTACGTAGCCGCTTGGCGCGGGCAAGCTGAAGGCGTCGGGAAGGCTCAAGTTGCCTTGCGCATCGATGGATCCGGTCGAGTGGGTGGGGAAGGTTTGGCAGGAAGGGTTGGGGGTCAGAGGGCGATTGACCTTGACGGTATCTGCCGACGCGGTGCCGCCTGGGGACGGAGCCGCGCTTTTCGAAGGCGTGGGCTCTTCGCTCTTGGTGGACTGCGATGGCGACTCGCTCGGGGACGGCGTGGCCTCAGAACTGGTCGCGGACGGGGAGGGGCTTGCGGCCGGCTGGTTCTTCCAGGTCAGGCCCCACCAGATACCACCACCGACAAGAGCCAGAGCGAGGATGACCGCGATGGTCACTAGGACGGGGTTGCTCCCTTTCGTGGCGGATTGGACCTGTGCGGTCCACGCGTAACCGTCCCACCAGCGTTCGAGGCGTGGATCGTAGGGGTCGGGGTACCAGCCGGGTTCTTGCATGCCCAAAGGTTATTCCTTGGGGGGCTCGCAGCGAGCAGCGGGCCTGCTGTAGGGTCGTCTTCGACGCATCCGGGGTCGGTGAAAGTCCGAACCGGCGGTGATAGCCCGCGACCCTGAGGTTTCCTCAGGTTGATCTGGTGAAACTCCAGAGCCGACAGTAAAAGTCTGGATGGGAGGTTTGCGTCTGCGGTGTCGGCCCAGCGTGGGCTACGTCGTGCACGCACCCCGGAGCCCAAGGAGGGACCGGGAGTGACTGAACTGCTCAGGCGGGGAAGAAGAGCCGCGAGGCTCGGCCTGTGGTCGGCGTATCCCGCCCGGACCCGCCCGGTGAGCCGCGCTTCGCGTTGGCTGCCGCCGCTCGTCGCGGCCCTCGTCCTGCTGCTCACTTGGTGGGGCCTGGCTCAGGTCACCACAGCAGCGTTCCTACCAGACCCCGTCGCCGTGCTGAACCGAGTCGTTCGCTGGATCGGCTCGGGTGTGGCGTGGCGGTACTTGGTTCCGACCGTCGCGGCGGCCCTGCTTGGCGCGCTGATCGCGGTCGTTGTCGCGTTGCCACTCGGGTTCTGTATCGCTCACTCTCGGCTCCTGGCCGCCATCGCCGAGCCGTTCGTAGCGGTCTCACAGACCGTGCCGCTGGTGGCCGTTGCGCCGCTTCTTGTGATTTGGGTCGGCTATGGAACATTCCCCATCGCTCTGCTGTGCGCGATCATCGCGTTCTTCCCGATGGTTACAACAACGGTGGTTGGCCTGAGAAACCTCGACATGCGAGTGATCGAGACCGCTTGGCTCGACGGCGCCGGTGCTTGGCAACGCCTGATCTTCATCGAGGCGCCGATCGCGGCGCCTGCCGTCCTGGCGGGCGTGCGTGGGGGAGTGGTGCTGTCCATGACTGGCGCCATCGTCGGCGAGTACGTCATGGGTGGCACCGGACTCGGCACGCTGCTCACTATCTCCCGGGAGGCCGCCGACACGACCGGGCTGTTCGCCGTCGTCCTCCTGATCTCCTTGACAGCCATCCTCATCGCCTCGCTTTTGCCGTTCGCGGAGCGAGCCTCAGCCGCCCACGTGGAAGGAGAACACCAGTGAATCTCAACCGTCGCCTGTTCCTAGCTGGCAGCGCCCTAGGCGGAGCCGCGCTCGCGGGCTGCGGCAAGGCCGCGCCTGGAGTGGCCGAGAAGCCGAAGGTGACCGTCGGCCTGACCTACATCCCAAACGTGCAGTTCAGCCCGTTTTACCTGGCAGAGTCCGAGGGACTCTTCCGCGACCAAGGAGTCGATGTGCAACTGCGGCACCACGGCACCCAGGAAGGGCTGTTCACCGCGCTTGAGGCCGGTGAGGAGCAGGTGGTGTTCGCCTCGGGAGACGAGGCGGTTGTTGCCGCTGCGGGCGGCCTATCGACGCTGCGCACGTGCGCCACGTGTTACCAGAGCTACCCGGGCGTAGTGCTGGGGGGGCCACAGGTCGCGGCCTTGGCTGACCTGAAGGGCCGCCGCTTCGGGGTCCCGGGCCGTAACGGCTCCACCTGGTTCACCGCCCTCGCCGCGCTCGCCGCGGCGGGCCTCAGCGAGTCCGATGTGGAGATCGTCGAGGTCGGGTGGACGCAAGTCTCCGCCCTGACATCCGGCCAAGTCGACGCGGTCGTCGGATTCAAAAACAACGACGCCGTGCAGGTCGCTGCTGCCGGATTCACCGCGAACGAGATCCCGGTTGTCGATGCTGCCACCCCTAACCTGGTCGGCCCTGGCCTCATGGTCCTTGATGGGAAGGTCGATGCGGCGACGCTCGGCCGTATCGTCGCAGCCGTCAAGGCCGCCGAGGAGGCGATCGTCGCGAACCCAGAGAAGGCACTAGCCGCCACTGAGAAACACGTGCCGACGCTCGCCGAGCCTGAGCAGCGCGCCACCGCTTCCACAGTGCTAGAGGCGACCTCCGCCCTGTGGAAGCGCGACGGCAAGGTATCACTGGAAGCCGATGAGGCAGCTTTCAATCGGATGGCGGGGTTCCTCGCTGAACGTGGCATCATCCAAAGCGCCCCGCAAGAGCTCTTGGTCAAGTTGAACTAGCAGGTTGGCCCGCCCCGTACCGGGCGGGCCAACCTGACCTTAGGCGAATCAGAGCGCGTAGTACAGCTCGAACTCGTAGGGGTGCGGGCGCATCGCGATCGCCTGGATCTCGGCGCGCTTCAGTTCGACCCAGGTCTCGATCAAGTCCGGGGTGAACACGTCGCCGGCAAGCAGGAACTCGTGATCGGCCTCCAGCGCGTCTAGGACCGCACCGAGGGAGGCGGGCACCGTCGAGACCTGGGCGTGCTCGTCCGGCGGCAACTCGTAAAGGTCCTTGTCGATCGGCTCGGCCGGCTCGATGCGGTTCTGGATGCCGTCGAGGCCCGCAAGCAGTAGCGCTGCGAACGCCAGGTAAGGGTTGCTCGACGGATCGGGGCAGCGGAACTCGATGCGCTTGGCCTTGGCGTTGGTGCCTGTGATCGGGATTCGGATGCAGGCGGAGCGGTTGCGTTGCGAGTACACCAGGTTGACTGGGGCCTCGAAGCCTGGCACCAGACGGTGGTAGGAATTGACGCTCGGGTTGGTGAACGCCAACAACGCGGGGGCGTGGCGCAGGATGCCGCCGATGTACCAGCGCGCCAGATCCGAGAGCCCGGCGTAGCCGTTCTCGTCGTAGAACAGCGGCTTCCCTCCACTCCACAGCGACGAGTGCACGTGCATGCCCGATCCGTTGTCGCCGAAGATCGGCTTCGGCATGAACGTGGCGGTCTTGCCGGCCTCCCACGCGGTGTTCTTGACCAGGTACTTGAACTTCATGACGTCGTCGGCGGCGCGCAGCATCGTGTCGAAGCGCCAGTTGATCTCGGCCTGGCCGGCGGTGCCGCACTCATGGTGGGCGCGCTCGACGACGAGGCCGGCGTTCTCCATGTGACGCACGATGTCATCGCGGAGGTCGCCGAAGTGGTCGACCGGGGCTACGGGAAAGTAGCCGCCCTTGTATTTGACCTTGTAGCCTCGGTTGCCGCCATTCTCGACCCGACCGGTGTTCCAGGCGCCGGCCTCGGAGTCGATGTGGTAATACGACGCGTTCGATGTGGTGTCGAAGCGGATGTCGTCGAAGACATAGAACTCGGCCTCGGGCGCGAAGAAGGCGGTATCCGCTATGCCTGTCGAAGCCAAGTACGCCTCGGCTTTGCGCGCGATGTTGCGTGGGTCGCGGCTGTAGGGCTCCTTCGTCAGCGGGTCGTGGACGAAGAAGTTCAGGTTCAATGTTTTCGACTTGCGGAACGGGTCTACGAACGCGGTCGCCGGGTCGGGCAGCAGCGCCATGTCCGATTCGTGGATCTTCTGGAAGCCCGTGATGGAGGAACCGTCGAAGCTGAGGCCCTCGGTGAAGACGTCGAGCCCGAATGAGCCAGCCGGGACGGTGAAGTGCTGCATCACACCCGGCAGGTCGCAGAATCGGCAGTCGATGGTCTCAATGCCTTCCTGCTTGACATAGGCCAGGAGTTCCTCGGCGCTTTGGAACATGATTCCTCCAGAGTCGGTGATCGTGTGGGCAATACCCTAGTCGGAGAAGTTGCATGGATCTTGCTCGAATGTAACGGCGACGTTACAGCGTCGTTGGAGTTAGTCGGTGTCGGCCAGGTCTAGCCAGCTGTCCTCTAGCTCGCTCTTGCGGGTTTGGGCGGCCCTGAGATCGGAATCCAGCGCCGTTAGCTTCTCGAAGTCGGTGGCGGCCTCGGCCATCGCGGCATGGAGACGTTCGATCTCGGCCTCTACCTTGCCGAGTTGCGACTCGAGCCGGGCCAGTTCCTTCTTGCGGGCGCGGATGGCCGCCGCGTTCGACTTCGGCTTGGCCCCAGCCGGGGTGGCGACGGCGGGAGCAGTGGTTTGTCGGCGCTCGAGGTACTCCTCGACGCCGCCGGGCAGCAACACGCAGGAGCCATCGCCGAGGAGCGCGTACGAGTAGTCAGTAACGCGCTCCAGGAAGTACCGGTCGTGGCTGACGACGATGAGCGTTCCGGGCCAGGTATCGAGGTAGTCCTCGATGACGGTGAGCGTGTCGATGTCCAGATCGTTGGTGGGTTCGTCCAGGATCAGGACGTTGGGCTCTTCCAGCAGCAGTCGCAGGAACTGTAGGCGGCGGCGCTCGCCGCCCGAGAGGTCGCCGATCCGTGCGGTGAGCTTATCGCCGGTGAAGCCGAACTCTTCCAAGAGGCCGCTGGCGGAGGCGTCTCGGCCGGTTGCGAGCTTGGTCTGCTGCTTCAGGCGAGCCACGGATTGCAGGACCCGATCCTCGTCGTCGAGCTCCCCGACGGCCTGTGTCAGGTACCCGATGCGCAGCGTCACGCCTCGCTTGATCTTGCCGCCCGAGACTTCCCGCAGCCCAGCTAGGAGATCCAGCAGCGAAGTTTTGCCAGCACCATTGACTCCCACGAGGCCGATGCGGTCGCCGGGACCGATTGACCAGGTGAGGCGATTCAGCAGGACGCGGTCGCCGATGCGGTAGTCGACATTGATGAGGTCGAAGACGTCCTTGCCGAGGCGGGCGGTCGCGAACTTTTCCAGCGCGAGCCGATCCCGCGGCGGCGGCACGTCGCTGATGAGGGCCTCGGCGGCGTCGATGCGGAACTTCGGCTTCGATGTGCGGGCCGGGGCGCCGCGCCGCAGCCAGGCGAGTTCCTTGCGAGCCAGGTTCTTGCGTCGGGCCTCGGTAGCAGCC
>CAMCJC010000042.1 GCA_945875065.1 uncultured Propionibacteriaceae bacterium
CCACATTAGATGGCCCATCGAACGGGCTATCGCGCACCTCAAAACCTGGCGTATCCTCAGCACCATCTACCGCCGCCCATACTCAACATTCCAAACCACAATCAACGCCATCACAGGAATCATCTTTGGGATTCTGTGAATAAGCCTCAGTGTATCCAGTTACTGTGACTCTTGGACCGCTCGGTGCACACGCTTGTTGAGCAGGAACAGCGCGTTGACTATCATCCAAAAGATAACCAACGCCCAGCCAGCGGAGGTCACCGAGGTGCCTGATATAAGCCAGGCGGTCAGGAAGATACCGAGGGGTCCAATGACCATCGAGAAGGAATTCTGCAATCCGTTGATCCTTCCCCGCATCTCTTCGGGCGTCACTTGCAATGAGACGACCCCCGTTACAGCCCCTACGGCGGCGGAACTGACGCCGAAAAAGAAGCACATGACAATCGTGTAAATCACTGAGTAAAATTGCACCAGTAGCACGAGCCCCACCACATTTAACAGTGACGCTCCTAGCATCAGCGGCCAAGCATGAACCTTGGTTCCGACCAAAGCATATATAACACCACCGGAAAGCAGTCCCAGTCCAACGGCGGCCAGAGCAGGCCCGTTCGCGTAGCCGGCATCCCTCAGGGTCATAAACACGGGAATCAGGAGCCCCTGAAGTATACTCACCAGCATGACGCTCGCAACGTTCAAGCCTGTAAGAGTTCGTAAGACAGCGTTCTTGCTCCTACCTAAAAATACAATTCCATCCCGGAAGGAAGTCCAATAGGTGATTTTCGAGCTCTCGCCTTCCGATTTATCCATGCGCCCATAGGCCCTCGGCGCGGCGAGGCAGAGCGTGCCGGCAATAAGGGACGTGGCAGCTGTGACCCAAAGAACGAGCCGTGCGTCGAAAAAGTTCATCAGCAGTCCCGCGAAGGTGGGGCCTAAGACAATCGCCAAGGCACTGACCGTCTCCCGGACCCCTACCAGGGTCTGAAGCGCGACCCTCGAATGCCGCTGCACTCCATAGATCATAGCTTCCCGCGCATTCCACGCTGGCATGTCACCAATACCGCTCAGAAAAGCTGAAATTATGAACCAGGTTAGCGACAGTTCACCAAAAGTGCCGACAGCGGCGAGCAGACCAATACTGGATGCTGAAACGAGGTCACCCGCAGATGCCAAGAGACGCCGGTCGTACCGATCAATCAATGGGCCAGAAAGCAGGCCAAACACGAATGTGCTGGCACCACTAGCAAGTGCCACTAGGCCCGCACTCAAAGCTTCGCCTGTAGAAACGAGTACCAGGACTGGCAAGACGACGTTCGCGATCGAATTACCGAATAAAGAAAAGGCGAAAGACGTGAAATAAGTAGCTAACTGCATCGCACAACACCCAAGAGATGGCTCATCGAACTGCTCTAACCTTCCTAATCGGCCACGACGGCAGAGACTCATCAAATCCGCCCGGGTCGAACTGGTAAGAATCGTGCGCACTGGCAATATTAAATCCTGCTTCGATCAACATTGCCTCGACTCTGCCCCGGCCGTGAATTACAAGCCTATGTGACGCGTACTCTCGACAATCTGCTCCATCTGTTCCGAGAAAAAAGAATGATGACTCCTGAGATCTCGTGACAGGATCTCTTACTGTGGACGAAACGACGAAGCCGTTCTGGCTAACAGGGAGTACAAAATCGCCTCTCCAACCTGGGTCCCCTGCGTATTCAGGCAAATAGTCCGTCCATAACTCGGCTCCCGCCGCCATATAGGTACCCACGTGTTGGAATAGGGCCAAAAGCCTTTCCTCGGTGAACATGGAACTCGCTAAGCCGCCAAGAATAACCATGCTAGCCGCCATCCGTGGTGTCCAATTGAAGGCGTCATCAACGACGAATTCGATTCCGTCAGAACCTAGACTAGTGGCCCTCTCGATGGCTGAAGCGCTCAAGTCAACTCCGACTCCACGGTGACCGTGGCCAGCCAACCAGCGGAGAATCCGCCCGTCGCCGCACATAAGATCCACTATGTATGCGTCGGGAGCGCAGCGCAATGAGATCATCTCTGCGTCGAGGGTGTCCGCCGCCATAATGGTGCTATACCAGCGCCCCAGTTCCCCGGAGTAGAGACTCGTCTTGGGTGTGCCGTAAAGTGCCTGGAACTGGCTGGCAACATTCACGTATCTCACGCCACTGATCCGAACTGTCGACGTACATAATCCACGATCTCCACGATGTTAACCAAACCACCTTCGCTAGGCTCTAGAGAATGGGCCGCCAAGCCCGTTGTCGTGCAGAGCACGTGCATGCCGTACGATTGTAAGTCTCTCAATGCGTTCTTAACTGGAGGATAGGAATTAGCTTGCCCTGGCAAGGATGGTGCGATGAGGACCGGCACTTTAGAAACCACGGGGACGTAGAGTGCGAGGGAATCGAGGTTGCCTTGGGCTAGCTTGGTGATATAGTTAGCGGTAGCTGGCGCCACGATGATCAAGTCCGCCCACTCGCCCAATTCCTTGTGCTCGACGCTCGACGTTTCCGCCCTCCACTCTGAACCCGCAATCGGATTTTTCGTGAGGGACCCAAGCACCTGGCGAGAAACCATCGTTTCAGCGGAATGAGTCAGCAGTACGCGGATGTCGATGTCATACCACGCCTTGAGTAACGTGATCCAGCCAGGCGCGAGGGATATACCAATTGCACCAGTCCCAATAAGAAGCACACGGCGGATTGCCTCTGGCCAGGGTCCAGGGCTTGGGATGTTGTTCAATTGAGTATCCTTTCGAATCCAGAGAATCCACTCTTTGCATATCCTGCAGCGATTGCTATCGTTGACTCCAATGTTCTTGGGGGAATGCTCTCACCTTTCATCCTTCGTCGGCCGTGGTCGATTATTGCGATGACTGCTCCGAGAAGTTGCGAGTCTTGTATCCACCCGGCCTCCTTCATAACCTGATATAGCTTTCGGCAAGCTTCCACATTGGCCTTGTTGCCAAGTCGGTAAAGAGTGCCAAAGAGCATCAACTCACCTAGAACTCTGCTCTGGTGGAAGAGCCCGTTCGGGTGTAGCCCGTCGGGTGGACTCAGCGCTACGACGTCATCTGCGTCGCATACCAGGACGATTCTTCCGAGGCCGACGGTTACATCCGTCCCGGATGAACCCTGTTCCTGCACGACATCAATATGGTCGAGGAGATTGATCAGGTAGCGGAGCGATTGCCCTGCCCCGATCATGCGAGACAACTCGTATAAGTGCGCCTTGGTTCGTTCAAGGGTTGAACTGTCGACCGCCTGGCTACTCCGGCTCTGGCACATAAACACCGACATCTTAACAATGTTACGTGTGGCGCTGTCCAATGCATGTTCTCGCATGATCGCGTCGGCCACTGATTCGTTACCCGGAACCTTCACATACGTTACGAGCTGGGCGTTGATCTCTTGTGGCTGAATCAACCCGGTGCGGCAGCTAAGGAACCGTCGCTCTTCTTCTGACCGACGGGAGTCATGACCCAGAGTCCATTTCCACGTCATGGGACCGTCTCTTTCAATTGTCCTGGTAACCTGCTCCATCACTCCTTGCCTTTCACGGTACTTGTAACGCCTAAAATTCGTTCAATCTGTCGGAGGAGCACTTCGGTCAAGTTTTTAGTCTCCAGCGCCTCTTGCAGATTTCTCCAATCCGCGTCTGAACACTTCTTCACGAGGTAATCACTGATGGTTTGGCTGATCATCTGACCGAAACTCATGGTATGACCGTTTGGGAGGTCGGGCGCATATCCTAAACCCTCAGAACTGCTCCAGCAAAAAGTTGGCAGCTCCAGCTCGCTCCGATCAGGCGAAACATCCACAATTATTTCGTAGAGTTCGTCGGCGGCCGTCCGTGCCGCCGATTCATCGACGTATAATACCACCCGGTCAGGGCGGGGATCGCAGATGTCGCTTCTGATCTTCAAGTGCCATTTGTATTCGCGGCTCTGAAGATGCCGACTAAGCACCGGAAGAGCTGCCGTATTGGCTAGGCCGGGAACGTAGAAGCGGACTCGAGGACCTAGCGGATTGCCTTGAGGGGAGGTGACCAGGTGCCATCCTGGCATGCCATATAAGTGAACTTGAGGCGTGAGTCTAAGCACCTCGTCACTCATGTATTCCGTCGCACCTGGGAGAATGATGCTGATGCCTTCCGGCGACAATAAGGAGCCATCAGCCGCTCTCTGCCAACCCTCTTCGGGCGTCATTCCGTGAAAGTAGTGTCGCAGGTCGTTGACAAGCCGGTCATTTCGCCAGTTCTCGCGCGCGTAGTGGTTCCCGGAGTCTTTGAGATGGATTCTCTGGTACACCCAATGGCTGGTAACCAGCGTCCCTGGGCTGCTTCCTAATGCTCGGACGCGCTTCATGGTCTCGGCCGCCCAGCGCCAGCAAGTGGTTTCCGTATCGGCCCACACTCCTTGAAAAACGCTCATTTAATGACTCCGTTTTGGTGCAGGATTCGAAAGACAGAGGGTCTCCCGTGGAGTACCTCTGCGACACGCATGATGGTTGTGGCGAGTACATTCTCGGGTCCACTCGTGGTCGCTTTCGCATATGCTCGGCAAGCGAGCTTGGCTGATACGAGTACCCGCAGCAACAGTGGATCGGGCTGCTGGCGTCTATACTCGGAGATACTATCCAGGACGAGCTGTTGCCAAGAATCTAGCCACTCTGTAACGGCCTTCACGGACTCGCTTGGAGTCGCCTCTGCGGCCTTCAGCTTCCAGACCTTGGCTACCAGGATCGAGCTATAAAAGGCAGCAAGATCATGCTCTGGCGATCCCT
Source organism: uncultured Propionibacteriaceae bacterium (assembly GCA_945875065.1). GTDB lineage: Bacteria > Actinomycetota > Actinomycetes > Propionibacteriales > Propionibacteriaceae > Arachnia. The sequence goes on from CAMCJC010000042.1 coordinate 4,797, forward strand.
TGCCTGCGCGTTCCCAGTCAATAAAGTAAAGCGCCTCGCCTGTCGGGGTGACCAAGAGATTGTCTGCTGTCAGGTCACCGTGAATGAAAGTTTCGCAGCGGCCATCTGATTCCAACTGGGAGTATTCCTGATGGATACTTTGTAGCAGGCTCCCGTAGCGCCCTACGAAAACTCGGCCCCATACGGGTAGCGACCTGTACTTATCCTCAGACATGCGGTTCTTCGGGGGCATCTCGGGGTCCGCCATAACATCGTCGATGCTAGGGACTTGGAGGGCATGGAGCCTGTCGAAGGCCTGCAGCGCCTTGACGCAGAGCTGGATCGTATCGCAGCCCGGGTTCGACAGAATAGACCAAGCCGAGGTAGAAGACTCGACGTATTCTTGCCACATTTCATCAGAATGAGATGACTGCGCGATGGGTTCTGCTATTCGCAACCCATCATACTGTTCCAGGGAGAGAGCGTTATAAACTGCTAAATGTACTCGCCGCTCACGATCAAGGTGCTTTGCCCCGATTTCTCCGCTGCCGGGCCAAGTTCGTTTGGTTACTACTTTTCGCCCATTCACTTCTGTGACCACGGTCCTGTCGTTGATCACGGTTGCCATTTGAGTTCCGCTCTTTTCGCGACTCTCTGGACGAGGCGTAGGTCCGGGAATGTTGGTCCCGGACCTACGCAGTGAGTGCTCGTCAGCACATGATCGCGATCGACACAGTGTTCATGACTCTCTCTTTCCGTTAGTGCGGCATGGGTGCGCAGTTCGAGGTGACTAAGGAACGTTCCGAGTGTCAGGCGGACAAGTGCCCACCTGAGTAGACTTTAACTGAACTATCTTGCCTGGTCAAGGGTGCGAGTTGACTCATCTAAAACCTCCGCCTGGGCGGGTTTGTTGCCTCATGTGGGGGTCTCCGGCTGGGCATGATCGATCATGGAGTTGACGATGAGTCAGCGGTAGGCCGTGACGAAGAAGAAGGCGCTGGCGTATCGCAGTGTTGACCGGGCGGGCAAGAGCTGGCTCCTCGACGAGTTGGTTGATTTGACCGGTTGGCACCCGTGACTACGCCCGCGCAGCGCTGCGTGAGGCGTTGGTGATCAAGCCTGTGAAGCCGCGTAAGCCCCGTGCCCGGGTTCTATGACGATGACCTGCTGCCGGTCTTGATCCGGTGTTGGGTTCATGCCAGTGCTTGTTCCGTTGTTGCGCGCCGAGGGTGGGATCACCATCTCGGATGCGCAGGCCGAACTTTTGGCGCAGATGTCAGCGGCCACGATCGACCGGATGCTCGTTGCCGAACGGTCGCGGATGAGGTTGCGGGGTCGCGCGCACACCAAACCCGGATCGTTGTTGAAACACCAGATCGCGATACGCACCTTCGCGGACTGGGACGACGCCATCCCTGGGTTCGTGGAGATCGACCTGGTCGCCCACGACGGCAGCGTCGCTACCGGTGAGTACTGTTACACGCTCACGATGACCGACATCGCCACCGGATGGACCGTCAATCGGATTGGTGCCCAACCGGGCCCGCAGATGGGTCGTGGAGGGCATCGACCACGCCGCTGGGCAGTTCCCATTTGATCCGTGGCATCGACTCCGACAACGGCAGTGAGTTCATCAATCACCACCTGCTCCACTACTGCGAGGACCGCAAGATCACCTTCACTGGCAGGCGTTCGGGCAAGAAGAACGACGGCTGCTACGTCGAGCAGAAGAACCGGGGCAAGGGTGCGTGAGCTGGTCGGCTACTACCGCTACGACACGGCCGTCGAGCTGGACCTGCTGAACCAGGTCTGGGCCCTGGACGACGCGTTCGGCAACTACATTCCTACCCAGCCTGAAACTCAAGTCGAAGCATCGCGACGGGGTCAAGGTCATCAAGACATACCACCCGGCCGCCACACCACACCAGCGGGCCCTGTCGCACCCCGCCACCCGCAAACGGCCGATCATCACGATGAACGCCCGCTACAAGAAACTCCGCCCGGGGGCTCTGCAACGCCACATCCTCGACCTCACCGGCCAGCTCGAAACACTCGCCCAGGCCAAGGGCCGGACCCACCACGCCCCGCACGCCGAGACCGGCTGAACCGGAGAAACCACGTGAGGCAACAACCCGGCCTACCCAGAGAGCCTCACCCGAGGCAACGACCAACCCATCCGGAGGTATTGACATGAGGCATTACGGGGATTGACGAGACTCATGTGACCTGGCCCGACTCGATGGTGCAGACCTGCGTGGTGCACCTGATCCGCTCCTCGAAGCGGTTCGTCGCCTACGGGGACCGCAAGAAGGTCGCCGCCGCCCTCAAGCCGGTCTACACCGCCTCTAGCGAGGACGCCGCCCTGGCCGAGCTCGCGGCCTCGCCGCTGGGGGCCCGCTACCCCGACACGGTCGCCGCGTGGGAGAGGGTGTGGGAGCGGTTCACACCGTTCCTGGCGTTCCCGCCGGCCCTGCGCCGTGTCATCTACACGGCGAACTCGATCAAGTCGTTGAGCTACCAACTGCGCAAGGTCACCAAGAACCGCGGTCACTTCCCCTCTGACGCGGCGGCCGTGAAGCTGCTGTGGCTGGCGATCTGCAACATCGAGGACCGTCGCGCCGCCGAGAGGGCCAAGGAGACCGGCCTGTCCACCCAGCAGTGCCGCAGCCGAGGACGCCTCGTCCAAGGACAGGTCACCAACTGCTGGAAACAGGCCCTCGCCCAACTCACCGCCGCCTACCCCGACCGCATCAACCCCTACTTCTGACAAACCCACTTACACAAAAACATTGACAGGCTCCGAAAGCCCACACCGGGGTGTGTCGCCAACTCGGCATCGGCCAATCGATGGGCCAGGGTCGGATCGTGCTTCGATAATGCCGCAGCAGCGGAGGCGTTCTTCAACTCCCTGGAGCAGGAGGTCCTCCCACGCCACGACTTCGCCAACACCCGCCAGACCCAGGCCGTCATCCTGGACTGGTCCTACGAGCTCTACAACCACCAGCACCGACACCGCTCGGCGGGCATGATGAGCCCCGTCAACTACAAGAACACCACGGCCCCCAACCAGCAAACCGCATAAGGAAACCCTCCACGATTCGGGGGAACCACAGAGTGCCGGTCTGGGACACGAGCCGACCTCAGAGTCAGCGCCAGTGCTGGGTTCACTAGGATCGTGGCGCACCAGTGTTGGAACGGAGAACCCTATGACCAGCGTCTCACCTACCGAACCCACGCCCGCTTCCGGCGGGCTGTTGGAGAACGCCGGGCTCGACGTCATCGCCGAGTCTGATCGGAAGGGGCGGCCGCGCGACCTGTTCATGCCTTGGTTTGCCGCGAACATCTCGGTATTCGGCCTGTCCTGGGGCGCCTGGGTCGTGGCCTTTGGACTGTCCTTCTGGCAGGCGGTTATCGCCGGCGTTCTGGGAGCGACGCTGTCGTTCCTGCTCTGCGGCATCATCGCGATCCTCGGGAAGCGGGGGAGCGCACCCACCCTCGCGCTGTCGCGCGCCGCATTCGGTTACCACGGCAACCGGTTGTCGGCGGCGATCTCGTGGATCCTAACCGTCGGTTGGGAGACGGTTCTTTGCGTCTCGGCCGCGCTGGCGTCGGCGACGGTACTGAGGGCGCTGGGGTGGGACAACGAGCTCGGCGCCCAGATCGTAGGCTTCCTAATCACCGTCGGTCTCGCCGCTTCCGCCGGCATCCTCGGCTTCGAGGCCATTATGAAGGTCCAGACGTGGATTACCTGGGCCACCGCGATCCTGACCGTCGGGTACTTGATCCTCGTTGCCCCGAAGATCGATTTCGCGGCCCTGAGCGCCATGCTTGGCGGGTCCCCGGCCGCCTTCACCGGAGCCCTCGTCATGGTGTCCGCCGGCTTCGGGCTCGGCTGGGTCAACGCGGCCGCCGACTACTCTCGCTACCTGCCCCGCACGGCCTCGACGAAGGGCGTCATCGGGTGGACGACCTTCGGGTCGGCCCTGCCGGTCAGCGTGCTACTCGTTTGCGGCGTGATGCTCGTTGGCTCAGATCCGCAGCTGGGCGAGCACATCAACTCCGACCCGATCGGGGCGCTAACGACGATCCTGCCCACGTGGGTCCTCGTGCCGTTCGCGATCGTCGCGATCCTCGGACTGGCCGGCGGCATCATCATGGACCTGTACAGCTCTGGGCTATCCCTGCTGGCGACCGGCCTCCCCGTGCGCCGCCACGTCGCCACCGCCATCGACGCCACCTTGATGACGCTCGGCACCATCGCCGTCATCTTCGGGGCCAAGGACTTCCTAGGCCCGTTCCAGGGGTTCTTGACGACGCTCGGCGTCGTGATCGCCGCGTGGGCCGGCGTGATGATCGCTGAGGTCCTGCTGCGGCGCTCCGACTACGATGAAGCCGCCCTGTTCGACCCGAACGGCGTCTACGGGGCCGTCAACTGGGCCGCCATCGCGCTGATCGGAGCAGGATCGGTCGTCGGGTGGGGCCTGGTCACGAACGCCTCCGCCTCGTGGCTGTCGTGGCAGGGCTACCTGCTCGGTCCGCTCGGCGGGCGTGAAGGCGACTGGGCGTTCGCCAACCTCGGGGTCCTGGCATCGCTGCTGATCGGGTTCGTCGGCCACCTGTTCCTCGGACGGGGCCGGGTCGCACGTCAGGAAGGACGCGCATGAGCCCCACGGCCGTAGACGAGATCGCCGAGATCACCGGAATCAGGCATGACCTCTTGGTCGTCCTCGGCTCCGGCGCCGACCAGGCGTTGGCGGCATGGGGAACCCCGACCTCCTCCCGGCGCCTGTCCGACATCCCCGGTGTCCTGGCGCCGGTAGCTCCCGGACACGCCGACCTGTTAGAGAGCTACGACCGCGACGGCGTTCGCGTCCTGGTCGCGCACGGGCGCACCCACCTGTACGAAGGCCAAGGCCCAGAGCCCGTGACCGCGCTTGCCACGGCAGCCGCGGCCAACGGCATCCAGGCGGCGGTCCTCGTCAACGCCAACGGCTGCCTCCGTGACTGGTGCCTCGGAGACGTCATGGCGATCGACGACCACATCAACCTAACCGGGGCGTCGCCCTTCAATGGCACACAATTCGTGGACCTTAGCGAGGTCTGGGACCGTGGACTGCTCGATGAAATCGCGCCGATCACCCAGCGGCGCGGCGTCTATGCCGCGCTGCGCGGTCCCGAATACCAGACGAAGGCAGAAACGAAACTATTGGCTGCCGCCGGCGCGGACTGCGTGGGAATGTCGACGGTGCTCGAAGCCATCTGTCTGCACCACCATGGGGTTCGCGTCGCGGGGCTCAGCGTCGTCAGTGACCTCTCGTTCGCCACCGAGGCCACCGACCCTAACGAGGTCGTCCGGCTAGCAGCCGGCGCCCACCCCGTCATCGCGGCCTGCGTCGACGCGATCTGCGGCGAGTTGACGCGTCGCGAAGCCGTGAGGGTTAAGGCATGATTGCCCTCGAAACCTCACCGAGTAAGGAACCCCCAAGTGATCACTCGACTTAGCCAGCTTTTCGTTCGCACCTTGCGCGACGACCCGGCCGACGCCGAGGTCGCCAGCCATCGCTGGCTCGTGCGCGCCGGCTACATCCGCCGCGCCGCCCCGGGCGTCTATTCCTGGCTGCCGCTCGGGATCCGGGTCCTGCACAAGGTGGAGCAGATCGTCCGTGAGGAAATGGACGCCATGGGGGCGCAGGAGGTGAGGTTCCCCGCGCTGCTGCCTCGCGACCCCTACGAGGCCACCGGCCGCTGGACCGAATACGGCGAGACACTGTTCCGGCTCCAGGACCGCAAGGGCGTCGACATGCTGCTCGGCCCTACCCACGAGGAGATGTTCACCCTCATGGTCAAGGACCTGTACAGCTCCTACAAGGACCTGCCCCTGTCGCTCTACCAGATCCAGACGAAGTACCGCGACGAGGCCCGTCCCCGGGCCGGCATCCTCCGAGGGCGCGAGTTCATCATGAAGGACTCGTACTCCTTCGACGTCGACGACGCCGGTCTTGAGGCCAGTTATCAGCAGCACCGGGAAGCCTACATCCGCATCTTCGACCGCCTCGGCTTCGATTACGTCATAGTCAAGGCGCACTCCGGCGCGATGGGCGGTTCGGCCTCCGAGGAGTTCCTGGCCGTCCTACCCGCCGGGGAGGACACATTCGTACGCTCCCCAGGCGGCTACGCGGCCAACGTCGAAGCCGTCGAGACTCTGACCACGGAGCCTGTCGATTACGCAGGCGTCCCGGAGACGGAGGTTCTCGAGACCCCTGATACCCCAACGATCGCGACCCTCGTCGACCTGATTAACGACCGGTTCCCCCGTGGCGACCGTCCCTGGACGGCGGCTGACACGCTCAAGAACGTCGTACTCAAAGTCACCGATCCCGACGGTAAAACCCGCCCCCTGGTAATCGGCGTGCCCGGGGACCGTGAGGTCGACCCCAAGCGTCTCGAAGCAGCACTTCAGCCGGGAGTCGCAACACCGTTCGAGGAGGACGACTTCGCGAAGTACCCGAGCTTGGTCAAGGGATACATCGGTCCGCAGATCTTGGGCCGAGACTCCGAGTCGGAGATCGAGTACCTCGTCGACCCGCGCGTCGTCGTCGGTACCGCTTGGGTTACGGGGGCCAACGAGCAGGACCGGCATGTCGCGCACCTGGTGTGCGGCCGCGACTTCACCCCCGACGGCATCATCGACGTCGCCGAGGTCCGCGAGGGAGACCCAGCCCCCGACGGCTCCGGCCCCCTCAGCCTCGCCCGTGGCGTCGAGATCGGCCATATCTTCCAGCTCGGCCGTAAGTACGCCGAGGCCCTCGACCTGAAGGTGCTCGACCAGAATGGCAAGCTCGTCACCGTCACGATGGGTTCCTACGGGCTCGGCGTCTCCCGCGCCGTCGCCGCGATCGCCGAGGCGACCTGTGACGACAAGGGTCTCGCTTGGCCGCTGGCAGTAGCCCCGTTCCACGTCCAGGTGCTCGCAACCGGCAAGGGCGAGGAGCTTTTCGGGGCGGCCGAGAATCTCGCCGGCCAGCTCTCCGATCTCGGGCTGGACATCCTGTACGACGACCGTAAGGCCAGCCCCGGCGTGAAATTCGCCGACTCCGAGCTGCTCGGCATGCCGATCGTCGTCGTCGTCGGGCGTGGCCTGGCCGACGGGGTGGTCGAGGTTCGTGATCGACGCAGCGGCGAGCGCCGCGACGTGCCTGTAGCCGATGCCGTAGCGGCGGTCAAGGAACTCGCCGGGATTTGATCTCAGGCTGAACGAAGAAGGCGGCCCGCCTCGATCGGGGCGGGCCGCTTTCTTCATGGGGGCTAGTTGCGCTCGTCGGGATGGGAACCGGTTCGCTGCCCGTTCTCCAGCCCGGCGATCTCGGCCAAGTCGGCGTCGGTGAGGACGAAGCCGTCCACATCCTTGTTGCTGATCAGCCGCTCGAACTTGGTCGAGCGGGGGAGGACGGCACCCCCCAGCTGGACGTGCCACCGGACGATCACCTGCGCGACGGAAACACCATGCCTAGCCGCGATAGCCGCGAGGGCCGGGTCCTCCAAGAGCCGGCCGCGACCGAGCGGACTCCACGCCTGCGTGA
>CAMCJC010000043.1 GCA_945875065.1 uncultured Propionibacteriaceae bacterium
TCGGTCTCTCCCCGCGCGGGCCATCGCCGCCGACAAGCGCGACGACTTCTCGATGACGTGGCTCGTCGGCGAACTCGACACCCCGGCGAAGGGCGGCGACGACGGCGGCTTCGACGCGCTCGGCGAGGCGAAGTCGGCTGAGCGAGCGTTTCGCTCCACTGGCGTCGAAACCTCGCTGAAGGTCCTGCCCGGGGAGACCCACGTCACCTCGGTTCATCGAGGCGCGGAGGAACTGCGACGGCTGTTTGGCGGATAGAGTGCCGTCATGACGGTTCCGAACGTGCTTGCCACCCGCTATGCCTCCGAGCAGATCCGTGCCATCTGGGCGCCGGAGGCTAAGGTTATCGCCGAGCGGCGGCTGTGGCTGGCGGTGCTTCGAGCCCAGCGCGACCTCGGCGTCGACTTCGGCGGGGCCGAGCCCGATGTCGTCATCGCCGACTACGAGGCCGTGGTCGACCGCGTCGATCTTGAGTCCATCGCCGCGCGGGAGCGCGTGACGCGTCACGACGTCAAGGCCCGCATTGAGGAGTTCAACGCTCTGGCGGGCCACGAGCACGTCCACAAGGGCATGACCTCCCGCGACCTGACGGAGAACATCGAGCAGTTCCAGGTGCTGGGGTCGCTGAAGATCGTGCGGGACCGGGTCGTCGCGGCGTTGGCGAACCTGGCCCGGCTGGCGGTCGCGTGGGGCGGGCAATCGCTGACGGGCCGGTCCCACAATGTCGCGGCGCAGATCACGACGCTCGGCAAGCGCTTCGCCACCGCCGCCGACGAACTACTCGTCGCGTATCGGCGTCTCGACGAGCTGGTCGCCCGATACCCAGCGCGCGGCATCAAGGGACCGGTCGGGACGGCGCAGGACATGCTCGACCTCCTTGGCGGCGATACCGACAAGCTCACCGAGCTGGAGCGCCGAGTGACCTCCGAGCTGGGTTTCAACCAGGTCCTCACGTCGACGGGACAGGTATACCCGCGCAGCCTCGACTACGACGTCGTCACCGCCCTCGCGCAGACCGCGGCGGCGCCGTCGAACGTCGCGACGACGATCCGCCTGATGGCCGGTCTCGAGCTGGTGACGGAGGGGTTCAAGGAGGGGCAGGTCGGCTCGTCGGCGATGCCGCACAAGATGAACACCCGCTCGTGCGAGCGGGTCAACGGCCTGGCGGTGATCCTGCGCGGGTACGTCGCGATGGTCGGCGAACTCGCCGGCGACCAGTGGAACGAGGGCGACGTCTCGTGCTCGGTGGTGCGCCGCGTCGCCCTACCCGATGCGTTCTTCGCGCTCGACGGGCTGTTCGAGACTTTCCTGACGGTCCTCGCGGACTTCGGCGCGTTCCCCGAGGTCATCGCGGCCGAGCTCGACCGCTACCTGCCGTTCCTGACCACCACGAAGGTGCTGATGGCGGCGGTCCGCAAGGGCGTCGGCCGCGAGGAGGCGCACGAGGCGATCAAGGAGCATGCGGTTGGAGTCGCGCTGGAGATGCGGCAGGGCCTCAAGACCAACGACCTCCTAGACCGCCTCGCCTCGGACGGCCGCCTCAAGCTGACCCGCGACGAACTCGGAGCCCTCATCACCGACCCCCTCGAACTCGCGGGAACAGCGGGGCAGCAGGTAGAGCGGATCGCCGAAGAGGTCGCAGTGATCACGGCCCAGCACCCGGAGGCGGCCGCCTACCGTCCGGGAGCGGTGCTGTAGTCGGGGCAGGTTGTCGACCAGCCGGTCGTCAGCGGTTAGCGGGGCCCGAAACGTTCGCTCGGATCGTATCTCCGGCCCCTCGTCGGCGTTCCCGTCGTCGCAGCTGAGCCGTGGCCCTGCAGGCACGAATCGCCGTTTTTGGTGAACGAGGGTGCCTGCGGCTAGGGGTTTTGTGTCGCCCGTTCACCTGGCCCGGCGATTCGGGCACGACTCCCCCGGGGTATGTGGAAGGCGGGAAGCAAGTTGGTTCTCACCCTAGCGGCGGTCGCCGGTCCTAGGTGGAGCGAAGCACGGCAACAGGCCCCGGGGGGCGTAGAGCGCGCGAAAGGTGGGGCCGCTACGCGACCCCACCCCTTTGATCCGCGAGCCTCAGGCCTCGGCCTTGAGCGCTTCGCGCCACTTCATGGGCTTGCCGGTTTGCAGGAGGCCACCGTCGTAGACCTTGCCCGCTAGGACGATGACGGCCGCCGTCGTTGCGATGAGGATCGCCATCGCCGCGAACGGCTCCCACACGGGGCTGTCGCCCTGGAAGATGCGGATCGGCACCGCGACCGCCGAGGTGAGCGGGAACAGGGCCATGACCTGCATCGCAACCTGGTTGGTGCCTGCGAAGATGACGCCGAAGTAGGGGAGCATCACGAGCCAGATCAACGGCTGGACAGTGTTGTTCAGGTCCTCGGTGCGGGAAGCCAGGGCCGCTGCCGCGGCGTACAGCGACGCGACCATTACGAACCCGAAGAGGAACAGGATCGCGAACCAGGCGATGGGACCCGCCAGCTGGTCTAGCGGGATTATGTCGCCGTTGATCGTCGCGCCCAGCACGACCGTCGCGATGATCAGGACGATCTGCACCATGGCCGCGATCGAGTTGCCGATGATCTTGCCCGTCAGCAGCGCCTTGGAGGACACGCTCGCAACTAGGATCTCGACGATCCGCGTCTGCTTTTCCTCGACGACCGACTGGGCGATGCTCATGCCGAATGTGATCGCCGCCATCATCCACACCATGCCAAATCCGAGGCGGAGCATGTACAAGATGCCGGGATGGGGTGCATCAGGGTTGAGGATCTCGACTTCCGGGGTGACCGACAGCGCGTTGATGAGCGACGACGGCAGATCCTTCTCCACCAAGATCTTCATGCCGGTCGGATTGCTGGCATCGGCTACGACGGCGGCCGTGACCTCTCCCGAGGCAGCCAGCTCCTTGGCAGCCGCGTCGTCGGCGACCTCCTTGACCTTGAGATCGGGAATCTTCTGAAGCGCGGTCGCGACCTGGCCGGACGCGGCGACGGTGCTGTCGCCCATCATCAGCTTGCCGAGCTGGGGGGCGAACACCATCAGCACCAGGAAGATGGCCATCGTGATGATGGTCGAGATCAGGAACGACTTCGACAGGCACCTGACGACGATTTCGCGTTTGGCGACAATGCCGACGGTCTTCCAGAAGGTGGGGCGGGGGGTCGCGGACTGGATGCTCACTTCGACATCTCCTTGTAAATCTCGTGCAGGGTGCGGGTGACGCGCCCGAACTTGGTGACGACACCGCGCGTCATGGCCTCGGCGAGGATGCGGTTTGCGGTGGTTTCGTCGAATGTCTGGAAGCGGACGTAGCCGCCGTCGAACTCGATGACCGTCACTCCTAGGTCGCGGACCCAGCCGGTGTCGGCCTCCATCTGGAGCTCCCAGTCGTTGCTGGTGTCCAGCGCCAGCAGCTGTGACCGGGTGCCTTTCGCGCGAATCTCACCGTTTCCGATCAAGACGAGCTCGTCGCAGAGCCGCTCGACGACGTCTAGCTGGTGCGACGAGAACAGCACCGGCGCGCCGGTGGCGGCGACGTCGCGCAGCACCTGCACGGTGGCGTCGACGGCGTCGGGGTCGAGGCCGGAGAACGGTTCGTCGAGGATGAGGGCGCCGGGTCGGTGCACCAGGGCGGCCGCGATCTGGGCGCGCTGCTGGTTGCCGAGCGACAGCGACTCAAGCGTGTCGGTGGGCTTGCCCTTCAGCCCGAGGCGCTCCAGCAATTCGAGCCCGTAGCGCTTCGCCTCGGCGGCGGGGGTACCGTGCAGCTCGGCGAGGTAGACCAGCTGGTCGATGACCTTCATCTTCGGGTATAGGCCCCGCTCCTCTGGCATGTACCCGAAGGCGGCGCGTTGATCGGCGGTGATGGGGGTGCCGTCGACGAGGACCTGGCCGTCGTTGGCCGCGAGTACGCCGAGGATGATGCGCATCGTGGTGGTCTTGCCGGCACCGTTGCCACCGACGAAACCCGTCATGAGGCCCGGCTTGATATCGAATGACACGTCTTTGAGGACGTGCTTGTCTCCGAAGAAGCGGTGGACGTTTTGGACGCTGATCATGGCGTAAACGCTACGGATTCACCGCCCGGTTGCGCTTCCCGCGCAAGGGGGAAATTGGCTTCTCCCCCGATCGGGGGAGGAGAGACCTCGACGGGGGATATCGGCCCCGACTAGGTATGCGATGGTGAGATCAGGCCGTGTTCGTAAGCCCAGATGACGGCGCTGATGCGGTCGCGCAGGTTCAGCTTGGCGAGGATGTTGGACACGTGGGTCTTCACCGTCTCGGCGCTGACGAATAGCTCCGCCGCGATCTCCGCGTTGGTCAGCCCCCGCGCCAGGCAGAGCAACGTCTCGTGCTCCCGCTCGGTCAGCTCCAGGACCCGCTCCGCCGGCTTCAACGACGGTGCGGGTGCCCCCGCGAACCGCGAGATGACGCGCCTGGTCACCTGTGGCGACAACAGCCCCTCGCCGCGACCCAGCACCTGCACCGCTTCGATCAGTTGTTCCGCTTCGGCGGTCTTCAACAGGAACCCGGCCGCCCCTGCCTGGAGTGTCTCGAACAGGAAGTCATCGCGGTCGAACGTCGTCAGGATCAGGATTGCCGCCCGGCATCCGTTCGCGGTGAGCTGCCGCGTCGCCTCGATGCCGTCTAGCTGCGGCATCTGCACGTCCATGCACACGACGTCCGGGTCGAGTCGGGCCGCCATCGCGACGCCCTCGACGCCGTTCGCCGCCTCCCCAACGACCTCGATGCCCGGCTCGGTCTCCAGGATCGTCTTGAAACCCATTCGGATCAGGGGCTGGTCGTCGACCAGCAGCACGCGGATCATGCCTCGACTCCAACCGGGATCTCGGCCCGCACCCGGAATCCGCCGCGAGGTTTTGAGCCCGCCTCGAACGTGCCGCCGACGGCCGCTACTCGTTCGCGCATCCCGATCAGACCGGTGCCGGTGCCGGGCATGCGCGGCCGCATGCCGATGCCGTCGTCCGCGACTTCCAGTTCGACGGAGTTGGTGCGCCCTCGCAGCCTCACCGCGACCTTCGCGTTCGGACCCGCGTGCTTGGAGGCGTTGGTCAGCGCCTCCTGCGTGACTCGGTACAGCGTCAGCTCGACGGCCGGCGTCACCGGAGGCACCTCGCCGATGACCTCGTAGTTCACGTCTCGACCCGCCAGCCGAGACGACGTCACCAGTGCCGCCAGGTCGTCCAGGGTGGGCAGGCCCTCGCGCTCACCATCGCCGGTGCGAAGCGTCAAGACCAGGGTTCTCAGATCCTTCACGGCGAGCCGCGCCCCCGATTCGACTTGCTTCAAGGCGTCTTTCGCCCGTTTCGGGTCAGCATCCATGAGGCGACGCGCGGCCGCGGCCTGCACCGACATGGTGGTCACGTGGTGGGCGACGACATCATGCAGCTCACGCGCGATCCGTACTCGTTCCTCCCCGATCGCCTTCGAGACCAGCTCGGCCTGTAGCGCTTCGATGCTGTCGTTGGCTCGAATCAACTCTGCCTGTTCCATCACGCGTCGCCACGCCTGGTCGCCGAAGAACCAAGCAGCGGCGAAGAATGCCGCGTTGGTGATCCACTGGACCGCGAGGCCGGCGGTGAGCATGGAGGGGGTCGTCAGCAACTCTCTCGTGCGCAGCCTGTCGAACGCCTGGAGCCCGGCGACGAAAAGCCAGATCGCCATCGACACCACCACCGCGACCCGCGACCAAAAGGACGCCTGCCGCCGACCGGACCAGGCGCTCATCGAGAAGAACGCGAGGAATAGCGTCACCTGACCGGAGTTGATATCCGTGCCCATCGTGTTCGCCAACAGGATGTACAGGGCGTTGACCGCGAGGCCGGAGCACAAGGGGAAACGCCGGCGCACCACCAACGGCACCACCATGATGACGGCCCCCAACGACTGCATCCAGATCGGCGTTCGGAAGAAGTTGGCGCCGGCCAGGGCCGTGAGCGCGGCCAGCAGCGCACCCACGCCCATCAGCCCGACTGTGACAAGGGCGTCGGTGCGCAGCCAGTTCGCAGGCAGCGGTCGAGTCGACATGTTCGCGATGCTATCCGACCGGCCCGACAAAAAGCTCGGACTAGTTCTTAGCCTAGGGTCAGGTATCCGGGGAAGTCGGCGTCCTGCTCAGCGTTGGAGAACTTGAGTGGGGCACCGCCAGCCATCGGGTTCGGAATCCGCACGGCCAGGGTGTCGTTTACGGTCCGCACATCGGCGGTCACTTCCGTAGTCTGTCCGGGCAGCAGCGCCGGAAGGTTGGCGTCGACCGCCACCGGCTCGACCGGGTTGCCGTTCGCGTCCAGGTATGTGAACTCAACGGGCCAGTCGTAGTAGAACGGCGCGACACCGCGGTTGGTGATCCGGATCGATACTGCCGTCTCGGTGCCACGGGTCTCGGTCTTGGCTTTGGTGATAGCGAGGTCGTAGCCGAGCGACGCAGCGCCCGACAGCGCGGCGGAACGTTCCCTATCGCCGTAGCTCCCGGTGAAGGCCTCCTCGTTGATTAGCCACGACGCATGAGAACCCAGCACGGCCTCATTGAAGTTCTCCGCTGAGTCCTGGCATGCCAAAGGGTCCTCGAACAGGCAGCTCTGCAGCGACGGATAGAGCTCGCCTCCGACGGCCTCGGTCTGCCAGCGGTCGGTCAGCTGCGAGGCATGCATGCGGCTGAGGAAGTGCCAGTCGGCGGTCTGCAACGTCGAATAGGCGAACGAATCATCGTGGAAGCCGACGGCGGTGTTTTCCAAACCCTCTCGGGGATTGCGGTTCAGCAGCTTGGTGGTACTGAACGCCTGGTCCCAGGCCTGGTAGAAACCGAGTTCGACTTCCCTGGACGGCATCCAGTTGGTTCCGTCTGGGTTATCGCCATTGACGTCACCGGACATGGGGTAGGTGTGCTGTTCGCCCCAGAAACCGACAAGCCCGGTGGTGATGTAGCCGATGCGCGGGTCACCGTCATACTTGGCGCCGAAAGCGGCTGTGAAGTCTGTGATCAGCGACTGCACGCGCGGGTCGTTGTAGTCGGGGGAGAAGCTGATCCCGTTGTTGTCGTAGAAGCTGTAGCGCCGCGACTGGTCGATCCCACCGTCGCCGAGGAGATAGTCGGGCACGCCCGTCGGCTTGCCCGGATTGTCGAGGTAGAACCGCAGCGCCACCTGATGTCCGCGCGACTTAGCCGCCTCCAACTCGGTCTCGAACGCCGACCAGTCGTAAGTGCGTTCACCCTTGACTACGGCCTTCAGCGGCAGCATCACCCACTCCATCGTGTGGGGGAAAGCCTGCGACCGGTCCTCGGCGGGACTGAACGGCACGAACCCTTTGAGCGGGTTATCCGCGCGGGCTGTCGTGACGGTGAGGGAGCGCCATCCATCCGCCTGGGCGGGGTGGGCAAAGACCATGCTCGTAAAGGCGAGGGCGGCGGTAACGGCTGCGGTGCGGAACTTCAAGGCACGTCTCCTAATCGGGTCCGTTGACGTGACATCCACGCAACCAGAATGATCCGGCCCTGGCCAGGGGGTTGACCAAAGGACTGACGCTGTGGGCCGCCTTGCGACGAATCACCTTTACCGACGATGCTGGCGCTCGACAGGAGGAGCCCAGACGGCTGTCCAAGGCGGCTTGACCCGCGGATTGTTGTGATTCGGTAGAGTCCCTGCGTCCCACGGGAGGGCCGCGCCATGCTGGTGCACCTGGGTGATCGTGGAATCGATCGAGACGACCCTAGAGGTGGGGCCACTTAGCCGTGCAGTTTCAGGGCGGCTTCGGTTCCGTTGTCCCCTAGGGAGACATCGAAGCGGGAGCGGTCGCCCCTGTGGTGGGCGGTGAACGTCTCCACGACCCGGCCTTGAGCGTCCAGCGACGTTGACCTTAGACGAAGCAGCGGCGCGCCTTCGGCGACCTGCAGTGACTCGGCGATCTCTGGTGGTGCCGCTATCGCCTCAATGCTGCGGGTGGCGTGGACGATGGTGATGCCGTAGCGCTCGGCGAGGCAGGCGTACAGGGACCCGGTGCGGAAGTCGATCTTCTCGATGCCTGGGACGAGCGACGAAGGCAGCCAGCTGGTCGTGCGCGCCCACGGCTCGCCGTCGACGTGGCGGCACCTTTCCAGCACGAACACGGGAGCCCCGTCGTCGATGCCGAGCCGCGCGGCGAGGGACTCGTCGGCCGGGGCAATCTCCTGCCGGAGCACGTCGCTGACCAGGTCGAGGCCGGCCAGGCGGGCGTGCTGGTGCAGGCCCTGCAGCGACAACGCCAGCCCGTGGTCCATGCGAGTGTGCGACAGGAACGTGCCTTTGCCTTTGACCCGTTCGACGACCCCCTCGCTCTCCAACTCCGCCAGCGCCTGCCGCACAACGGACCTGGAGACGCTGAACTCGGCCATCAGCTCGTGATCGCTCCAGATGCGGTCGCCCTCGGACAGACCCTCGGAGCGGACGCGCTCCTGCAGGATCTGCTTGAGCTGGTGGTAGTACGGCAGCGGGGATCCAGGGTCGAGCCGGGTTGCCATGGCGGGAGTCTACAAGGGGGATCTCGTGAAAACTGAGCTAACGAAAGCTCTTGTCCGGTTGACCGGACAAGCCTAAACTAGGTGACGTCGCGTAGCCAGACGCCTCGACGGAAGGGGCGCCCCAGCAAGCACCGCGCGACGCGAACCCTATGGCAAGGAGGCCAGCATGACGTTGAAGGTCGGCGTAATCGGATCGGGGCGTGCCGGGATCATCCACGCAAAGTCGTACCTCAGTCACGTGGAGGGGGCGAAGCTGGTTGGGATGTCGGATCCGGATAAAGAGGTGCGCGCCAAGGTCTCAGCCGAGCTGGGAGTGCCGGTCTACGAAACCCATGGCGAGTTGCTGGGACAGGGCATCGACGCCGTGGCCGTCGTCACGCCCACCGGTTTTCACCACGACATCGTCCTGGAAGCCGCAGCCGCCGGCGTCCACATCTTCTGCGAGAAGCCCATGGGCATGACAGTGGCCGAATGCGAGGACATGATCGCCGCCACTGACGCCGTCGGCGTCAAGCTCCAGATCGGCTTCATGCGCCGCTTCGACGCCGGCCACCGCCGCGCCAAGGAACTCCTCGATCAGGGCGCGATCGGGGATGTCGTTTCCGTTATGGCGCTGACGCACGGGCCGTCGATCCCGCATCCGTGGATGTACGACCTGAAGATCTCGGGCGGACCGCTAGCCGAGGTCTCCAGCCACGACGTTGACATCGTGCGCTGGTTCACCGGCTCCGATGTCGTTGCCATCCACGCGTTCGCAGGCAATTACCGTTGCGGCGACGCCCGCGAGCAGTTCCCCGACTTCTACGACTCGTTCGTGCTCAACGCCCGGTTCGCCAGCGGCGCGATGGGGCAGATCAACGGCGCCCAGGGGGTGCGCTACGGCTACGACTCTCGCCTCGAGATCCACGGCACCAACGGGCGGATCGACGTTGGGTCGCTGGCCGGCAACCGCGTCGTCGTCCATGGCTCCGACGGCACATCCACCCGGGACATCGTCCCCTCGTGGCGGAACCTCTACCACGACGCCTACATCGAGGAAGCACGCGCCTTCGTCAAGGCCATCCGCGACGACACCGAAACCGAGGTCACCGGCCGCGACGGGCTGGAGGCGGTCCGTATCGTCACCGTGGGCAACGCCGCCATCGCCACCGGGGAGATCCAGCACCTCAACTGACGCGACGATGCGTCACCCAATCGGGGCGTCGCCAACGCCGACGGCGCCCCACAGAAAGGAACCATCATGAACGACAAGGGCTAGGTATCGATATGGGCACGGGGTCGGCGCGCGCCGGCGTCTACGACTTCTCCGGCAAGCAGCTCGGTTTCGGCACCGCGCCGTGGAAGACCACGCACGAGCGCCCCGCCTGGGCCGAGCAGGACCCGAACGAGTGGTGGACGTGCGCCGTAGCCGCCATCCGCAAGGCCGTTGCTGAGGCCGGCATCGACCCGAAGGATGTCGTCGCGATGTCGATGGACGGCACCTCCTCCACCGTCGTGTTCACCGACGCCAATGACGACCCCACACGCCCGGCGCTGCTGTGGATGGACGTGCGGTCGGTCGTCGAGGCCGAGGATGTCGGGGCGACCGGCGACGCCGCCCTCGGCATCTGCGGCGGCGGCGCTGTCTCCGCGGAATGGGGACTGCCGAAGTCAATGTGGGTGAAGAAGAACCAGCCCGAGATCTTCGAGCGCACCACCACCATCTGCGACGAGACCGACTGGCTGGTCCATCGCCTCACCGGCCGCTGGACGATGTCCGAGTCCCACGCGTCCGCGAAGTACTTCTACGACGCCGACCGCGGCGGGTGGCCGACTAGCCTGTACGAGGCCGTAGACGCCGCCGACATCCTCGCCAAGTTCCCGAAAGACGTGCTGCCGGTCGGCACGGTCGTCGGCAACCTCACCGACGCTGCCGCTGAGGAGCTTGGACTGCACACCGGGGTCTTGGTAGCGGAGGGCGGAGTCGACGCGTACATGGGTGCCGTTGGCCTCGGCGTGTCCATCCCGGGCCGGTTGGCGCTGATTACCGGCTCCAGCCACGTCATCACCGGGCAGGTCGCTGAACCGATCTCCGTCAAGGGCGTTTGGGGTTCGTTTACCAACGCGACCGTCCCGGGCACTTACACGATCGATGGCGGCCAGGTCTCGACCGGGTCGCTGGTCGAGTGGTTCTTGAGGAATCTCGCCGGCGCGTCTCGTGTGGAGGCGATGGAGGGCGAGGAGTCCATCTACGACATCCTCACCCGCCGTGCCGCGGAGGTCCCGATCGGCTGCGACGGGCTCCTCAGCCTGGATCACTTCCAGGGCAACCGCGCGCCCCACTACGACGCCCGCAGCCGCGGCATGTTCTGGGGCTTGACGCTCCACCACACCGAGGCCCACATGTTCCGCGCCATCCTGGAGGGCGTCTGCTACGGAACCGAGGAGATCTTCGAGGCGATCCGCGCCGCCGGCACCACCGTCGACGAGGTCATCGTCTCCGGCGGCGCCACCAACAACAAGCTGTGGCTTCAGATGCACGCCGATGTCTCGAATGTGCCGCTGATCCTCACCGACGTGAAGGAAGGCCCGGCCCTGGGGTCCGCGATGGTCGCGGCGGCCGCTGCCGGCTGGTACGAGTCGATCCCGGCCGCGTCGCTGGCGATGACGCAGGTCGCCGACGTGGTCAAGCCGAACCCGGAGGCACACGAGCGGTACCGTTTCAACTACGAGGCCTACAAGCGGTCGTATCAGCAGATGAAGGGCCTCATGGCTGAGGTAACCGAGCACTACACGAAGTAAGGAACCATGTCTGCTACACGAATCCCCAGCGCCCTGGCGTCGGCCACCGACACTCGAGCCATCGAGATCGGCCGAGGCATCCTCGATAAGACCGGGGCGGTCTTCAAGGAGCAGACCGGTGCCAGGCTGGGGATCGTCGTGGCCGACGAAACCACCTACGGCATCGCCGGGAAGCAGGTTGAACAGGCGCTGCGAACCGCCGGCATCGAACTCGCCGAGCCCCTGATCTTCCCGGCGCAGCCGCCCCTGTACGCGGGCTACGAGAACGTCACCGTGATTCGGGAACGCCTCGAGGCGACGGGGGCCACCGCCTGCTCCGTCGGTTCGGGCACGCTCTCGGATTTGACGAAGCTGGCCTCCGGGGAGCTCGGCCGTCTATACGTACACGTGTGCACCGCGGCGTCGATGGACGGTTACTCGGCGTTCGGTGCTTCTATCGCCAAGGATGGGTTCAAGATCACCCGCAACTGCCCGGCGCCGGTCGGCATCATCGCCGATCTCGACGTCATGGCCACCGCCCCGCAGCGGATGCTCGCCAATGGCTACGGCGACATCATGGAGAAGTTCCCCGGCGGCGCCGACTGGATCATCGCCGACGCGCTCGGCGTTGAGCCCATCGAACCCCACGCGTGGGATCTGGTGCAGTCGCCGCTCAAGGAAGCGATGGGCGACCCGGCGGCACTGCGAGACGGCGACCCGGAGGTTTTCGAGCGGTTCGTTGAGATCGTGATGCTCTCTGGGCTCGCCATCCAGGCGCACCAGACGTCGCGGCCTGGCTCGGGTGTCGGCCACAACTTTTCCCACCAGTGGG
>CAMCJC010000044.1 GCA_945875065.1 uncultured Propionibacteriaceae bacterium
AGCTGCCGACAGCGCCCGCACGGCATGATGCGCTCCCCCAGCTTGTTGCAGCAGGTGAATGCGACCAGCTGGCCACCGCCGGTGGCGTGCAGTTGCGAGATCAGCCCGCACTCGGCGCACAGGCCAAGGCCATAGGAGGCGTTCTCGACGTTACAACCGGTCACGACACGGCCATCGTCGACGAGCGCGGCCGCCCCGACCTGGTAGTTGGAGTACGGGGCGTAGGCGCGTACGGCGATCTGCCGGGAGGCCTCCCGCAATGCCTCCCAATCAACGGTCATCAGTGGGCCTTCTCGAAGTGCGCGCCGTCGGCGGCCGGCGGGCGGACTCGACCGACCAGGCCCGCGACCGCGACGATCGTCGCGATGTAAGGCAGCATCTGGATGAAATCGCTGGGGATTGGGAGGGACATCAGCTTCGTCGACTGGGCGAAGGCCCGTGTGAAGCCGAAGAACACAGCCATGGCGGCAGCGAGCAGCGGATGCCAGCGCCCCATGATGACGGCGGCCAGCGCGATGAAACCGTTGCCGGCGGTGATGTTGTTGTCCTGGAACGCCCCGCCGAAACCGACGGTGAAATAGGCGCCTCCGATCCCGGCGAGGAGCCCGCCTAGCATCACCGACTGCGCCTTGATGGACACGACGCGGATGCCGACGGTGTCGGCCGCGTGCGGATGCTCCCCGACCGCGCGGACTCGAAGGCCCCACTTCGTGCGATACAGCAGGAACCAAACGAACGGCACGGCGAAGATCATCAAGTAGGACAGCGGCCGCTGCGTAAACAGGATCGGCCCCACGAAGGGGAGGCTCTCCAGACCGGGGATCGCCACGTCGACCATGGCTGGCACGTTCGTCCAAGCGGCGTGGTCGCGGCTGATGAGCTGCTGGAAGATGAATCCAGTCAGCCCAGTCGCCAGCACGTTGATCACGACGCCAATGATGACGTGGTCCACCAGGTATTTCAGGGTGAACAGGGCCAGCACACCACCCATCAGGAGGCCCGCGAGGGCCGCCGCAACGAGCGCGGCGAGATATGAGCCGGTCATCGAGAACATGATGGAGGCTGCGAACGCGGCGGTCAGGAATTGGCCCTCGATCGCTATGTTCACTACGCCGGCCCGTTCGGAAAGCACGCCAGCGAGCACACCGAACACCAGCGGCGTCGAATAGGCGATAGTCAGGTTCAACTGGCCGGACAGCGGGAACGGCAGCGACGACGACGCCGCCGCCCACACCGTCGCCCCAACCAGCACGCCGACGCCGGCGGCAAACCCGGCGGCGATGCGCGCCCCCTTCGGGAGGCGGCCCGAAAGGATCGCAACCCCGCCGGCAAGGACAAGCACAGCGCACCCGAGCAGGACCGGCTGGCCCGGCGCATCGAACGTCGGCAGTTGCACGTCTGCGAACGCGTCTGACAGGGCGATCTTGCCTGAGGTCTTCGTGGTGATCCCCATGCCCAGCAACAGGACGCCGATGAGGGTCACGAGAACACCGCTGGAGATGCGGATGGCACGACGTTCGGGAGATTCGACCTGAGCGCTCATGCCGTCACCTCCTTCGCTCGGCGGCCTCGTCGCTCACGCAGGAAGGGCAGCAGCCACGCCACGAACGCGGGAGCGGCGACAAACAACACGATCAGGGCCTGGATTAGGTTGGTCAACTGGCGCGGTGTACCGGCCATTAGCTGCATTTCCCGCTGGCTCGCCTTGAAGGCACCGAACAGCAGGCCGGCCAGCACGACGCCGAGGGGCCGTGAACGCCCAAGAAGGGCGACGGTTAGGGCATCGAAGCCGAGGCTGCCGATGACAGCCCCAGTCATCTGGGGTGGGAAGCTGTTGGACATCTCGGGTGAGGAGATGACGATGACTCCGCCCAGGCCGGCGAGCGCGCCGGCCAGAGCCATTGTGATCATGGTGACGCGGCTGACGGAGGCGCCAGAGACGGCTGCCGCGTCCGGGTTGATCCCGACCGCCTGGAGTTGGAGCCCGAACTTGGTGCGCTCCAGGAGCCACCAGCAGCCGAAGGCCACGAGCAGCACCAAGCCGAACCCGAGGTTGAGGTGCGAGCCGTCGAGGCGTGGCAGCGTCGCGGACCATTCCAGGATCGGTGAGATCGGGTCCGCACGGCCGGGGGCGCGCATGAAGGGTTGCAGCATCACGTAGGAGACGGCTCCGGCGGCGATGTTGTTCATCATGATCGTGAGGATCACCTCGTGGGCCCCGGTGCGGGCCTTGATGAGCCCGACCAGGCCGCCCCACACGGCGCCAAAGATCATCGCGGCGATGAGGATAAGCGGCAGGTGCACCACCAGGGGCAGCCCTTTGACACTGAACCCAAGGTAGGCGCCGACGACGGCACCTGCGAGGGCCTGGCCTTGCGCACCGATGTTGAACAGCCCGGCACGGAACGCCAGCGCTACTCCGAGGCCGGCGGCGATCAGGGGGGTGGCTTCCTTCATTGTCTCGGTTAACTCGACGAACGAGCCGACGGAGCCAACCACCATCGCCTGGAACGTGGCGGCGATCTTCGCCCACGAGGCGCTCAAGGCGTCGCTCGGACGGTCGAAGAAGTAGGCAAACTTGGCGGTGATCTCGGTGTCTGAGAACACCATGATGATCGCCGCGACCAGGAACGCCAGCACTAGAGAAGCGAGCGTGATGACGGCAGAGGTAAGCCAGCTGGGCTTGGCGCGGGTCATGAGACCTCCTTGGGAGCGGCGCCGACCATCATCAGGCCCAGGACATCGCGCGGGGTATCCGGAGGGACGATGCCGACGATCTGGCCGCGGTACATGACGGCGATCTGATCGGCGAGTGACTCGACCTCGTCGAGCTCAGTGGAGATGATCAGCACTGCCGTGCCCTTGTCGCGTTCGGCGACGATGCGCCCGTGCAGGAATTCGATGGCGCCAACGTCGACGCCGCGGGTGGGTTGGTTCGCCAGCAGTAGGCTGAGGGGGCGAGACAGCTCGCGCGCTAAGACGACCTTCTGCTGGTTACCGCCCGACAGGGAGCGGGCCGGCTGCTGGGTAGAGGTGACTCGAATGTCGAACTCTTCGACGAGTTGCTCGGCGTTATCGCTGATGCGCCCCAGCTGCAGGTTCCCGGCCTTGGAGAAGCCATCCAGGTTGTCGAGTACCAGGTTCTGGGCCACCGAGAAGTCACCGACTAGGCCGTCACGGTTGCGGTCCTCGGGCACATAGCCCAGGCCGGCTGCGAGGGTTCCCGAGGGGCCGACGCGGGTGATGTCGACGCCGTCGAGGGTCACCGTGCCGCCGATAGGGGTCGTGGTTCCCAGCAGAGCCTCGGCGAGTTCGGTCTGGCCATTGCCCTGAACCCCGGCGATGACGATGATCTCGCCCGAACGGACCGTCAGGTTGAGGTGGTCGACGGCGACCGAGCCGGTGGGTGTCGCCACCAGCAGGTCCTTGATCACGAGGCGCGCATCGCCGATCTTGGGCTCATCCTTGGAAACCCTGAGCTCGACGGAACGCCCGACCATCATCGCCGCGAGCTCGGCCTCCGAGGCGCTTGATTCGGGTTGGCCCACGACCCGGCCACGTCGGATGACGGTGATGTCGTCTGCCACCTCCCGCACCTCGCGCAGCTTGTGGGTGATGAACACGATGGCGCGCCCCTCGTCGCGGAGGGCACGCATGACGCCCATCAGCTCGTCGATCTCCTGGGGGGTGAGGACGGCCGTGGGTTCGTCGAAGATGAGGTACTTGGCGTCAAGCGCCAGCGATTTCAGGATCTCGACGCGCTGCTGGATGCCAACTGGCAGGTCTTCGACGAGCGCGTCGGGATCGACGTCGAGCCGGTACTGTTCAGAGAGTTCTTGGACCTTTAGCCGTGCCTGTCCCAGGTTGAGCAGTCCCAAAGCGCCGGGCTCGTGTCCGAGCACCATGTTCTCGGCGACCGTGAACGGCGGGATGAGCATGAAGTGCTGGTGCACCATGCCGATTCCGGCGGCCATCGCCTGCCGGGGATCGCCGAGTTCCAGCGGTGTCTCGCCAAGCTTGATCTCACCCTCATCCGGGGTAAGTAGCCCGAACAAGATGTTCATGAGCGTCGATTTGCCGGCGCCGTTCTCCCCCAGCAGGCAGTGGATTCGTCCCGGGACGATGTCGATGCTGATGTCGTCGTTGGCGGTCAGGGTCCCGAAGCGCTTGGTGATTCCGTTCAGGGATAGTACCGGGTACTCAGAGGGCGGCGAGGTCACGATTGCTCCTAGAGGTCTGCTGCACGACTCTAGCGGCCCGGGAAGTGGTGCCAGAAAGCTCCCCCTCCCGGGCCGTTGCGGTGAGTTACTTCACGGGCGAGTCGATGGTGATCTTGCCGGCGATGATGTCCGCCTTGATCGTTTCCAGCTCGGCCTTGGTCTCGGCAGAGACTTGCGAGTCGAAGTCGTGGAACGGCGCCAAGCCGACGCCGCCGTTGGCAAGGTTGCCGACGTAGGGGTCAGCGTTGAAGGTGCCGTCCTGGGCGGCTTTGATCGCATCGAAGACCGCGACATCCATGCCCTTCTCGATCGAGGTGATGATGACTTCCTTGTACTCGGGAGCCGAGACGTAGCCGTCGGTATCGACCCAGACTGCGTTCACCTTGCCGCCGGATTCCTTGGCCGCGGCGAGCGCGCCGAGCCCGGCCGGACCGGCGACGGGCAGGATGATGTCGGCTCCCTGCGAGACGAGGGTGTTGGTGGTGTTCTTAGCGCCCGCCTGGTCGTCAAAAGCGTTGTCTCCGCCGATGAACTGGCCGTCCTGCGCGGCGCGATCCCAGCCGAGGACCTGCACCTGCTTACCCTTGGCCTTGTTGTAGTGCTCAACACCCTGAGCGAAGCCGTCCATGAAGATCGTGACGGTCGGGAACTTGGCGCCGCCGAAGGTGCCGACTTTACCCGTCTTGGTCATCGACGCGGCGACATAGCCCGCCATGAACGCCGGCTCGGCGGTGTTGAAGATCAGGCCCTTCGCGTTGCTGACGCCTTCGAAGGACTCGTTGTCGACGATCGCGAACTTGGTGTCGGGGCTCTGTTTAGCCGCCGCCTCAGTGGCCTTGGCAAGCGCGAAGCCGACGGTGATGATGACATTGCACTTCTGGTCGACGAGAGCGGCGACGTTACCGGCGTACTCGCCCTCAGCCTTCGATTCGAGCTGAGCGGTCTCGATCTTCAGCTCGTCTCTGGCTTTCACGAGACCGTTGTAGGAGGTCTCGTTGAAGGACTTGTCGTTGAAACCACCGAAGTCGGAAACCATACACGCCTTGAAGCCGCCCGCGGGGGCGTTGCTGGCGGCGGCGGACGATGAGCCCGCGGCGGCGGAAGACGAACCGGTGGTTGTGGGGGCCTTAGCGCACCCGGCGAGGGCCAGCGCGCCTGCGGCGGCGAAGGAGGCTAGTTTGAGGAGGGATTTGGACACGACGAACACTCCAGGGGTCGGCGAGATCGGACGTTCGACGATAGCGCCGCCTGCCCTCTAAAAGGCGCCCCCGCACCGAATCGTTATCAGGCTGCAACCTGATTGACTAAAGCGATGGCGGATCGCACCATCTTGCGGGTCGTGGACTGCCAAAACTGCTCCTGCCCGCGGAACGGTCCAGTCGCGAGCGAGATGACGACGGCGGCGGCCCGCAAGCGCAACTCCACCGGGTCGACACGCTTGTCGAACACCGGAACCCAGCGAGTGAGCAGGTCGCGGACCTTCGCCTCTTGATCCTTGTTCATGCGCTGGATCGTCGACAGGTGCGCGATGAGGCAGGCCAGGTCGTCGGCACGGTTACCGGGGCCGATCGTATCGACGTCGAGAATGCCTACGAGGCGGCCGTCGGCGACGTGCACCTGGCCCTCGTGAAAGTCCCCGTGGGTGGGCTCGTTGCCATTGGGGATGCCGGCCAGCCCGGTCTGGATACGCCGGGTTACCTTGTCGAGATCATCACGAACCTCCGGCAGGGCGGTGGAGACGACCTCGGAGTAGTGGGAGACGGCGTCGCTCCACGGCGGGCGTCGCTCCAGTCGGGCCACGGACAGGGGCATCGAGTCGAGGACCTCGATGAGCTCGGCTGGATCACATGGATCGCCTGGGTCGAAGATCGCCTTGGCGAGCGGCCGTCCGGGCAGTTCCTCGAGGAACATCAGGTTGTCTTTGGTGGTCAGCGCCACCTTCGGTGATGGCGTCCCGGCGGCCGCCAGTAGGCGATGACGAGCGAGGGCTTCGTGGAACTGCTGGCCCCGGATCGCCTTGACGTAATAGGTACGCCCCTTGACCCGAAACCGCACGACGGCGCGACGCCGCGGCCGGTACCCGATGATCTTTAATTCCAGATCGTCGCCCGCGACCGGCTCTGGCAGCAGCTTGGAGCGGTTGATGAGGTCGGCCAGCTTCATCGGGTAGGCGACCCGAGTCAGGCCCGGCAGGTCCGGGTCGTTGGGGTAGATCCAGACGGCCACCTCGCGGTTGCCGTCCGCGAAAACTTCCGCGCCCCGATCGGTCCTGGACAACCCCCCGGTGCGGGCCGAGACTCCTAGGAGCTCGGTGCGCTCCTCGAATGGCCACTTCACGCGTGCCAGGTAGGTCGCGGTGGTCGAGCGGTTGGGGTGGGTAT
The DNA here is from genome assembly GCA_945875065.1 of uncultured Propionibacteriaceae bacterium. Lineage (GTDB taxonomy): Bacteria > Actinomycetota > Actinomycetes > Propionibacteriales > Propionibacteriaceae > Arachnia. The sequence goes on from CAMCJC010000044.1 coordinate 6,602, forward strand.
CGACGTGTTCCAGGGCCCAGTTGAGGAGCTTTCCGCCGGCATGCTCGACCGCGGCGGAAAGCAGCGGGCCGGCATCTGGCCCGGTCAGAAGTTCGGAGCCGTCATCCTTCTGGGACACTCGTCACCTCCCTGGCCGACAGGCGTGCTGCACGACGCCCGTCCATCTCCTCGACGGTGAAGCGCCACGCTGATGCCCCCTCACCCTCCCCGGGTTCAACAGGTGCGAGCTCAGCGATGATCGACGCACCGACGCTCGGTAGCCGGCCGAGGCGCGCCATCACGTAGCCTGCGACGGTGTCGTACGGTCCGTCGGGAATCACATGGCCGGTAAGTTGGGCGAACTCCTCGATCGTGGTGAGGCCGTCGAGGCGGGTGAGTGGGTCGGCCTTGGACTCGTCGTCGACGTCGTACTCGTCGGTGATGTCGCCGATGAGCTCCTCGACTAGGTCCTCGAGGGTGACGATGCCGGCGGTGCCGCCGTACTCGTCCCGCACAATCGCCAGATGCGCTTTCGCGGCGCGCATCGCGCTAAGCGCGCGCAGCAGCTTGACGGTTTCGGGAAGGCTGAGCACGGGACGCACAATGGACCGGAGTTGCCCGGTGCGGTCGTCGAGATCCATCAGATCGCGCACGTGGCAGAACCCGATGATCCTGTCGACCGAGCCGTCGGTCACCGGGTAGCGGGAGTGGGGCGCGCCCAGCACCTCGCGGTAAGCCAGACGCAGCGGCATGTCGGCCGGGAGGAAGTCGACCTCGGTGCGCGGCACCATCACCTCACGCAGACTCAACTGCCCGGCATCGAAGACCTCATCGACGATGCTGCGTTCTTCCTTGCCCAGGGTGGTGGAGACCGAAACCATGGCGCGCAGTTCCTCGTCGCTGACGGTGTCCTTCGACAACCGGGGATCACCGCCGAGGACGCGCACGACGGCGTCGGTCGAGACCCCGAGGAACCAAATGACGGGCCGGGTGATAACGGCGATACCGGAGACGATGGGGGCCAGGGCGAGTGCGAAGCCCTCAGCGCGCTGCATGGCTAAGCGCTTGGCGCTGAGCTCGCCGATCACGATCGAGAAATACGAGATCACGATGGTGACAGCTACGAGCGACAGCGGCCCCGCAACGGGCTCGGGTAGGCCCCAGCCCTGCAGCACGGGGGCCAGCGAGTTGGCGATCGTGGCGCCGCCGAAAGCGGCCGACAGAAACCCGGACAGGGTAACGCCGATCTGCACGGCGGACAGGAACAGGTTCGGGTCCGAGGTGAGACGCTCGATGGCGCGCCCGCGTTTACCTTTGAGCGCCAGTTGGCGAATCTGGGATTCGCGGAGAGTCACCAACGCCATCTCGGCGGCAGCGAACGTACCTCCGATGAGGATGAACAGCGCGATCAGCGCGACATCGCCGACAACCGACATCAGCGGAAGATCACCGTTCTCGCGCCATCAGTGAGGACCCGGTGGTCCGCGAACAGCCGCACCGCCTCGGCCAGGGTCTGCGACTCCTGCGTTTGGCCCTTACGAACCAACTGGGCGACGCTCATCGTGTGGTCGACCCGCACGACGTTCTGCTCAATGATCGGCCCCTCGTCGAGATCGCTGGTGACGAAATGCGCCGTCGCCCCGATCAGCTTCACGCCACGGTTGTGGGCCTGCCGGTAGGGGTTGGCTCCCTTGAATCCCGGCAGGAATGAGTGGTGAATGTTGATGGCGCGGCCCGCTAGCCGCTCGCACATCTCGGGGCTGAGGATCTGCATGTACCGGGCGAGAACCACCAGTTCCACGCCCTGTTCCTCAACGGTGCGCAACACCTCGGCCTCGAACTCGGCCTTGTTCTCGGGCACAACATAGCGGTGCGTGAACGGGACGCCGTAAAACTCGGCCAATGAGCCCAGGGCCTCATGGTTCGCCATCAGCCCAACGACATCGACCGGCAGGTCGCCGCCGCGCCACCGAAACAACAGATCGTTGACGCAGTGGCCGGCCTTCGACGCCAGGATCAGGGTGCGGGTGGGACGCGAGGCGTCGTGGACCTCGAAGTTTGCCTGGAGCGGGCCGGCGACGGTGCCGACGGCGCGGCGTAGGTCGTCGATGAGGGCACCCTCGACCGCGATGCGAGTGAAGAACCGGCCAGAATCCGGCGAGGTGAACTGCTGCAGCTCCGTGATGTTGCCCCCGGCCGCTACGATCGCACCTGCCAGCGAGTGCACGATTCCCGGCCGATCCGGGCAGTCCAGCGTCATCACGAGTTCCTGCATGCGCCGAAGCCTATTGCATTGACGCCGTGGGGATTCGGCCCGGCAGCCTGAGGGAGTCGTCCCTCCGGTCAGGCGATGACTGCCACCTTCGTGCTGGAATACGCGATGATCCGGTCTCCAGCCGCCAGAACGCCGGTGTACCCGGCCAGGTCGTAGACATGCGTCGGTTGGGCTTGGCCCGGGGTCACCTCGACCAAAAAGACGCCGCCGTATTGATTCTCGTGAACGCCGAGGAGGGTGCCGTCGCCCACGGGGAGCATCGACGTGGCTTCGGCTTGGTTGTGCTCTGCGAGCTCGAAGCGACCAGTTCCGGGGTCGACGATGCCACTCGCCCAGGTCGGGTAGGTCTGGGCAACGACGAGTTGGTCGCCTATCGCCAGCAGGCTCAGGGCTCGCTCGCCCCGGTCCATGCGCCACCGCTCCTGTCCGGTGGCGGGATCAATGTTGATGAAGGTCTGGGCGTTCTCTAAGAACAGCAGCCCACCGATGCCCAACAGGCTGGGCTCGGTGACACTCCGATTCCAGATCTCGGCACCGTCGCGGTAGCCACGCAGGGTACCGTCGGCGTAGTCGGCGACCGCCACTACGTCACCTGCCCGCTGGAACGTGGCGGTCTCAGGCAACCAGTCCGGTCGCTCCCCGGTGGCCAGGTCAAGGGTGGCCGAGCAGACGACCGGGCGGTTCTGCCCCAGCGGCTGGAGGCAAATCTCGAGGCGCCCGTCGACCTCCTCGAAGAGGGGTTGGACATCGCCGAACGCGAGGTCGAGAGGGGCGTCCCACTGCTTGGTGAAGTCGGCGAAGGATGTGTAGCGGGAAACGTACCCGATGCCCGCCTCCTCCCAGAGCCGATAGACCGCGCCCGAGGAGACTTCGAAATACGAGCCGTCCGGGACAGTGAGGGTACGCTCAATGGTCCCGTTGCCCGTGTCGATCAGGGCTAGCTGCAGATCGGTCGTCTCGTCTCCCCGCCAAGTCGCGGCAACATGGTCGCCAGCCAGCTGCGCGAACGTGAAGGCGTACGGGCTGCCGTCCATCTGATCGGCAAGGTCGACGCGCCACAGCTCTGCCCCGTCGTCGTAGGAGCGCATCGCCACCTCGGTGCCGACACCCCCAAACTGCGGCGTGGTCAATAGACCGTTAGGGGTGTCGAGGATGAGCTCCTCGGCCCTGAGCTCTGAGGCCCAAGCGAGGTCTGCGACTTGCGGTGACGATGCCGCCGGCGTGGGCGCGGCACCGTCGCCGGCGCGGCGGGCCAGCAACGCCGCGACGATGATCACGGCCGTCGCAACCACCACCGCAGCCACTAGCAGCCCGGTGCGTCGCGGCGGCGCGGCGTCATCCGGTTCGCGTTCCGGCGCCTCAGGCTCGGAAAGCTCTGGTACGACCGGGGCGGGCGGTTGGAAGGCCGGGCCGACCTCGGCCGGTTCGGGATGCGGCGCGTTTGGACGCTCGCCCGTCACGGTGTCGTCCTGACCAAGCCCCCTACGTTCACCTTGCGACCTCCAACAGTGCGGCTACATCTAGGTGCTCCTCGCAGGCATCCGCGAGGCGCTCAATCATGGCCTCCCGCTGCGCGGCGAAACCAGGGGCGCCCTCGACGGCCCGCCAGCTGCTGCCAACCTGTTCGGCAACCTCCCGCAGGAAGGCACGACGGAAGCCGTCTGATTCAAAGGCCCCATGCCACATGGTGCCGTAAACCGCGCCGACACGCCGGCCTTCACAAAAATCCTCACCCAAAGAAGCAAACACTCGCCCGTGGTGGATGGTGTAACCCGTGACTTCTTCGCCGCGCCAGGTGCCCGTCGGGCGTCCTAGGACCTTCTCGGCGCCAAAGCGCACCTCGGCAGGGATGAGGTCGAGCCCTGCGGCATCGCCGTAGCCGGACTCGACGTCGTCGCGGATTCGGGTGGCGAGCATTTGATAGCCGCCGCAAATGCCGACCACGGGCCGGCCGTTTCTGGCCCGCTCGACGACGGCGTCGGCGATGCCGTACTCGCGCATCCAATTCAGATCGAAGATAGTGGCGCGCGAGCCCGGCAGCACGACCAGGTCGGCGTCGCGCACCTCGTTAGGGGAAGCGGTTACGACGACCTGCACGCCCGGCTCAGCGGCCAGCGCGTCAACATCGGTGGCGTTGGATGTGCGTGGGAAATGGACTACGGCGACGCGCAGCACGCCGTCGCCGGCCCGCAGGGCGCGCGAGCCGATGGTAAGGGCATCCTCTCCGTCGAGCCACACGTCGGGGAGCCACGGCAGCACCCCGTAGTTCCGCATGCCGGTGCGGCGGGTCAGCTCCTCCAGACCAGGGTTGAGGACGGTAACATCGCCGCGAAACTTGTTGATCAGATACCCGGCCAGGCGGTCACGATCGGCTTGGGCGACGATGCCGTGGGTACCGAAGATTGCGGCTAGCGCGCCGCCACGGTCGATGTCGGCGGCTAGCACGACCGGTAGGTCGAAGCGTTCCGCCAGCCCGAAGTTTACGTAGTCGCCGGCGCGGAGGTTGATCTCGGCAGGCGAGCCGGCGCCCTCGCAGAGCACGAGGTCATAGGCCGCAGCGAGCTCGCGGTAGGCCTCGAACGCGGCCTCGGCGAGGTGACGGCGTCCCGTCGCATACTCCCCCGCGTCGAGCTGTCCCGCGGGCTGGCCGCGCAGCACGACGAAACTGCGCCGATCGCTGCCCGGTTTGAGCAGCACCGGATTGAGGATGCTTGCGGGCGTCACGCCCGCGGCCAAGGCCTGCAGGTACTGGGCGCGGCCGATCTCGCCATCAGCGCAGACCATCGAGTTGTTGGACATGTTCTGCGACTTGAACGGGGCCACCCGAACGCCGCGCCGCCTCAGCGCGCGTGCCAGACCGGTAACCACCAGCGACTTGCCGGCATCCGAGGCGGTCCCGACGATCAGCAGTCCAGTCATCGATCTCTCCATCCCAGCCAGGCTGCCGCGGCGGCCGTGGCCGTCCAGGTGACGGCCGTTACCAGGCGGGCGGCCTTGCGAACCTCGGCCGCCCGGGGACGTGGCCCATCTCCCAAGGCGGGTCGGGACTCGACCCGGGGTCCGGTACGGT
>CAMCJC010000045.1 GCA_945875065.1 uncultured Propionibacteriaceae bacterium
CGACCGAGGGCTTGACCGATGCGGCGTTCAAGGAGATTCAGGCACTGGCACCAGAGCGCGCCATCGTGTTGGGCAGCAGGTACTCGGTCTCGGAAGCGGATTTCGACAAGCTGAGAGGCGAGCGGATCGAGGTGTTACGGCAGGACGGGAAGGATCGCTTCGAGGTGTCTATCGGCGCCGCGCAGGCCGCCTACCCGCAAGGCGCGGAGACCGTTTACCTGTCGGCCGGGGACAAAGCCGCCGATGGTCTAACCATCGGTCCGCTTGCGGCCAAGGCCCCGGGGCCGGTGCTGCTCGTCAGGCAGAACTGTATCCCTGAGAAGATTCAGCGGTACCTCGTCGCACACCCACCCAAGAACCTGGTGATCTCTGGCGGCGAGCCGTCAGCGTCGAACGACGTTGCCGCCCTGAAGGCCTGCGCAAACTGACCCGACTAGATGCTGTGGGCCGCCGCATTACGATGGCCGGCCCACAGCGGTCTGACTAGCCTTTGAGGCCGGAGGTCGCCAATCCCTCGATGACTCGGCGCTGCATCGTGAAGAACAGCACGAAGATCGGAGCCATCGCCATCACGGAAGCGGCCATTATCAGCGCCCAGTCTGTGGTGTACTGGCCCGCGAGGGTGGCGATTCCGACGCTAAGCGGCATGCTCTCCTCGCGCGTCGTGACGATGAGCGGCCACAGGAGGTCGTTCCAGCTCCAAAGCACCGTCGTGATCGCGACCGCGAATAGGCTGGGTTTGACTAGGGGCAGAATGACTTTCCAAAACACCTGCCACACGTTGCAGCCATCAAGGTGCGCCGCCTCCTCCAGCTCCCGCGGCAGGGACATGAAGGCTTGGCGCATCAAGAACGTGCCGAACGCGGAGAACATGCCCGGCAGGATGACGCCCCAAGGCGTCTCCAGCAGCGACAGCGACTTGATGATCTGATACTGGGTGATCAGGTACGCCTGACCCGGGATCATCAGGATCGCCAGGATCAGCCCGAACAGCAGCCCACGGCCGCGAAACTGCATTCGAGCGAAGGCGTAGCCAGCCATGGAACACAGTACGAGCTGCGCGCCGGTGCGGACAACGGTGATCAGCACCGAGGTCCAGAACTGCGAGAGAAAAGGCAGCTTCTCGAACACTTGAACGTAGTTGCCCCACTGAGGCGAGTCCGGGATGAACTTCGGCGGCACGGCCTGAATCTCGACGTTCGCCGACAGGGACATGAGGACCTGCCACAAGAACGGGAAAAGCATCACGATGCCGCCGAGGATCAGGACCAGGTGGGCAGGCCAGTAGCGCAGCTGCTGGCGCCACGATTTCGCGGCGCTAGACATAGTGCACCCACTTCTTCTGGGCCCAGAACTGGAGGGCCGTGACCGCCGCCACGAGAACCAGGATGAAGATCGTGACGGCGGCGCCGAAGCCGCGGTTCTGCGTCACGAATGCCGCCTGGTAGAACAACGAGACGAGCGACCGTGACGACGCCTCCGCCGGGTTGTTCCCGCCAAGCATGGCGTACAGGTAGTCGAACAGCTGGAAGCCGCCGATGGCCTGCATGATCGTCAGGAAAAAGATCGACGGCGTGAGCAGAGGCACGGTGATGGTACGGAACTGCTGCAGCGCAGTGGCCCCGTCGATGGCCGCGGCCTCGTAGAGTTCCTTCGGGATCGACTTGAGCCCGGCCGACAAGATGATGACGTTGAACCCGATCGACGCCCAGATCCCAACGACGACGACCGTCATCAACACCGCGCCGGGAGTGGACAGCCAATACGGCGGATTCTGCACCCCGACGGCCTTGAGAAACTGATTCAACAAGCCGAAGTTACCGTTGAAGAACAGCCGCCAGACTTGGACAATCGCCACTGGCATAGCCAGGTAAGGCATAAAGAACAGCACCCGGTACAGCGACCGGCCCTTCAGATTCGGCAACTCCAGAAGCGACGCGATCACCACCGAGATCGGGACCGCTAGCAGTACCAGCGCGGTGTAGATGAGGGTGTTCAACGTCGCCGATTTGAGATCGTTGCGGGCGAACAGATCGGCATAGTTGGCGAGACCGACGAACTTTGCGTTGCCGCCAAACGCGTTCGTCTTCGTCAGCGACGTGTAGAAATTGCCGATGATCGGGTAGTAGTAGAACACCAAGACCCCGAGCATCAGGGGTCCGATGAACAGCAGGGGCCAGGCCCCCGCCGTCATCGGATTCCTGCGATGTCGCCGATTGGAGGTGGCGTCGGACATCGACTCTTACTCCTCGCCGAGCGCCGTGTTCATCTCGGTCGCGAGCTTCTTGCAGGTGTCCTCGAGGGGGGCCTTGCCGGTGAAGGCGTCGGCGAGCATGACCTGCTTATCGACCCACGCGGCAGTGTTCTTGGAGGCCGGGTAAGGGATCGCGTAGCTGTCGGCAGCCTTGCTGAACACATCCAGGTTCCAGCTGGGGGCCTGCTCGAACCAAGGCTTCTGAGTCTCGGCGAACGCCGGGATCGCGGTACCGTTCGAGGCCTCGGTCTGGTTGGCTGCCTGGTTCGTCATCGCCTTGACCAGGGCCTTCGCGGCGGCCAGGTTCGCTGACTTCGCGGACGCCGCGTATGACAGGCCGTGGATGATCGAGGCCTGCATCTCGCCCTTCGGCAGCGGAACCACGACGATCTCGTCGCCTGTGAACTTCTCGCGAAGCGGCTTGACCTCCCACGAACCGCCCCAGTGGATGCCGCCCTGCCCGTTCATGAACAGCTGATCCGCCGGGGTATCGGCCGTGACCTCCGGGCCGGGCTGGGTGCCGTCGGCGATCAGATCCATCCAGAACTGGATTCCGGCGATGGTCTTGGGATCGTCAAACCCGGACTTCTTCTCCTTGATCACGTAGCCGCCGGCCTGGTAGATCGTGTTGTAGTAGCTGACCTGTGCGTCGGCTAGGCCGACCATCACCCCGTAGGGGGCCGCGCCCGAGTCCTTGATGGCCTTGGCAGCGGCGCGGTGCTCCTCCCAGGTCCAGCCGTCGGTGGGCACCTGGAGGCCAGCCGTCTCGAAGATCGTCTTGTTGACGAAGCAGGCGATGGTGTCGTAGTCCTTCGGGACGCCGTACTTCTTGTTTTCATACGTGTAGAGATCCACCAGGGCGGTCGGGTACTTCTCCCACGGCACGTCAGTGAGATCGCTGAGGTCGGCGAGCATGCCGCCGCTGGCATAGAGCTGGAAGTTCGGCCCGTTCATCCAGAACACGTCGGGCAGCTGTTCGCCCTCGGCCTGCGTGCGGAGCTTGGTCCAGTAGTCCTTGTAAACCGCGACCGACGGAGTGACCTTGATGTTCGGGTACTCCTTGTTGAACGCGGCGATGTTTGCCTCAATCGTGGGAGTTTGGGCCTTGTCCCAGTAGAACAGGGTCAGTTCGGCCTTGGTGTCCTTGCTGAGGCTTTCGGGTGAGGAAGCCGAGTCGGAATTGCCGGAGCAAGCCGCCAAGGCGGAGGCCAAGCCCGCGACTGAGGTCGCGGCCAGGAAGGATCGGCGCTTCATTGGGTTCTCCTTTTATGGGGTTGATGGTCACTTGACCTGGTTGTTCATGAAATACGAAATGACTTCTTGGGAAAGGGATGGGACGTCGAGCGGGGTGGAGTCGGCACGCAACGAATCGGTGGCCGCGATCGCTGCGGCGACGGCGTGGTACGCGCCGAGCGGGGAAGTGTCGGTGGGGGTGCCTTCGGTGACGAATGATAGGAACTCGCCGGTGGTTAGGACATCGGCGTCATCGTGCCCCGACGAGTTACCGGTGATCGGGAAGGTGGCGTCACCATCGGGGTCGTAGTCGGAGCGGTGCTGCCATAGCTTGATGTGGCCGCCGCCGGAGTCACCGAAGTTCTCAATGCGTCCCTCGGTGCCGATCACGGTGTAGTTGCGCCAGTAGTCGGGGGTGTAGTGGCATTGCTGGTAAGACGCGAACACCCCGGATTCCATGCGCATCAGCATCATCGAGAGGTCTTCGACATCGATGACCGGGTTGAGGCCCTTCTGCGACAGCGGGGGCCAGTTATCGCGCGAGAACCACTCGCGCATCAGTTGGTCGGAGCGGTCCTGCCGGTCGGTGATTTCGCCGTAAAGGGTCAGACCACCCATGGCGGTGACGCGGGTGGTATGGGAGTCTGCGAGCCAGTGCATGACGTCGAGATCGTGGGCGGCCTTCTGCAACAGCAATCCGGTGCCGTGTTCGCGCGTGGCGTGCCAGTCCTTGAAGTAGAAGTCACCGCCATGGCCGACGAAGTGACGGCACCAGATCGCCTTGACCTCGCCGATCGTGCCCTTGCGGATCAGGTCGCGCATGGAACGCACGACGCTCATGTGCCGCATGTTGTGGCCGACGTACAACTTGGTGCCAGTCTCGTACGCGGTCGTCAGGATAGCGGCGGCCTCGTCGAGACGCGTCGCGAGCGGCTTTTCCAGGTAGACGGGGATACCGGCTCTGAGGAGCTCGCAGGCGATTGCGGCGTGCGTGTCGTCTGGGGAAGTGACCAGAGCCGCGTCGATCCCGGTGGCGATCAGCTCGGTGACGTCTCTGGTGAGGGTGATACCTTCGCGGCCAAGGCGGTCGACGACGCGCTTGCCGGCCTCCGGGTGCGGGTCCGCGGCCGCGGTGATGCGGCATCGACGTCCGGGCAGCTCAAAGTGTTGGGCGATGTTGGCACGGGCACCGACCCCAACCACGCCAAGGCGAAGCTCCGGGACATCTTTAGCGGCGGACTCGATCATCGGGATGTGGCTTCCTTTCGCTGTGACATTGGTGACGACCGCCAGGTTCGTAACTTTGGGGATTCCGGGGCCGGGATGGCCGAGCAGGTCGCGCCTGGCCTCGCCGAGGGCAAGCGTGAGCGCCCCGACGATCGCGGAAGCCTGTCCCAGCCGCGAGACCTCGAGGTTGAGCGCTGCCGCACTTGAGGAGCGGATGGTCCGCAGATGCGTCGCTATCTCCGCTAGGCCGCCTGGAACCTCCCGGTGCGGAACCGCGATGACGATCGTGGCGGGGTCGAGGACCGCCGAGATGGCACCGATGGTCTCGGCTGCGCGTCGCAGATGACCTGGTTTTGGGCCGTCAGCATCGGTGACCTTGAGGCCGACCTCACCGGCGTCCTGGTGGCTGCCCCGGTGCAGCCGTCCCTGGAGCACCAGCCCGGTGACAATGCCCCGGGACAAGGCGATGAACAGCAGGTCATCGGTGGCCGCCAAGGTGCCGTCGAAACAGCGGACGGCGAACTCCCCGAAGGCAGCTGTGTTCACATCGTTCTCGACCTGCACTGCCAAGCCTAAATGTTGAGTCAGATTCGCCCCGAGGTCGAAGCCCTCCCAATCGGGTACGGCATCCGAGCGTTTGATCCGCCCAGCCAGATCGATCGTTCCGGTGGTGGAGACAATGACGCGATGGACGGGACCGGCGTCATGAGCCCGGAGCTGCCCCTCAATGAGCTCGACCAGCGCGGCGAAACGTGACGCGGGCTCGCCCGTGAAACCCGAACGGTAGTCGACGCCGAGGACCTCGCCATCGAGCCGCGCGGTGGCGGCGAGGGCGCTGTGCTGCAACAGGTCGACGGCGATAACGACGCCGGCCTTGCGGTTTGGAGCCCACGTTTCTGCGGGACGGCCGACGTTGCCCTCCGCTCCCTGAGCCCGGACCAGGTTGAGGTCGGTGAGGGTTTCCAGGAGCGACCCAACGGTGGGCCTCGACAGGCCAGTGGCCCCGACGAGGGTGGTGATGGTCACGTTGGACTGCTCCAGAAGCGCGTCATAGACGTTGGCGAGTCGTGCGGCTCGCGTCGCCTGGGCATTCTTGGGCATCAATGACCTCGGTTCCTAAAGATACTTACGCAAGTATCTGAATGAATGACACGAGGGTAAAGCGAAGCGGCCCGGCCGGCAAGGCCCCGCCGCTTGCTGGCGAGGGGATTAGTCGACCAGTGGGACCCGCAGCCCGTTGTCGGGTACCCCCCCGACGCCGGTTAGCAGCAGCTGGATGCGTCGTTGGGACAGGTCCGTGACGTGCTGTGCGAGGTCATCGGGATCGACCCAGTGAACGTCCCGCAGCTCTGGATCGCGGGCGCGCAGGGCCCCGGCGATCGGCTGCGGCAGGACTCCGGCGTCGTAGATGAACTCGATGGCATCGCCCCAGCCGAGGTGCGGCGGCATCCAGTCCACCAGCATCGGTTGGCCGAGGGCGCACTCCAGGCCAATCTCTTCGAAGACCTCACGCTGCGCACCGACGCGAGGCGGCTCCCCGGGGTTCACGACCCCGCCGGGTAGTTCCCAGTCGTCCTTGTACGTGGTCTCCACGAGCAGGATGTTGCCCTCGTCGTTCCGGAACAGCACGTGGGCGATTACGCGCTTGGTGGGTAGCACCGAGTCCATCACGCCCGAGAAACCGTGGGGTCCATATACGACGTCAACCGCTAGCCGGGCGTAGACCAAGACATCCACAAAGCGGTTGTTCACCTCGACGGCGGCGCGTAGCCGCCCCTCCCGCCGGAAGCCGCACCGGTGCAATGCACTGATGGCCGCACGATCCGTCGCGGGCACGTGACACTCGAGGCGCCTCAGTTCGTGGGCGATGATCGCGTCGTCGGAGGCGAGCGAGACCGCCCGTTGCAGGGTCTCGGCGTCGACCACCTGCTCGTCCCATTTGAGCTGGCCTACGCCGCCCCCGATCTCTACCCGGACTTTGAACTCGTTCACTCGTTGCGTCGCAACCAGATCGAGGCCAGCGGCGGGATCGTCACGCGCGCGCGGGCGGGGAAGTGACCCCAGGGCTCAAGCTCGGCGGTCACGAGTCCCAGGTTGCCAAACTCGCCGGACCCGTCGTAGACCTTCGAGTCGGTGTTTAGGATCTCATCCCACTCGCCGGCCAGCGGCAACCCGACCTCGTAGTCCTCAAGCGGCTCTGGGGAGAAGTTCGTGAAGCAGGCGACGTGGTTGCCGACGGAGTCGTGCCGCACCCAGCTCAGGGTGTTGTGGCCGCTGTCGTCTGCGTTGATCCAAGTGAAGCCCTCGGGATCGTTGTCCAACTCGTAGAGCGCCGGAGTGCCGACGTACAGCTGGTTGAGGTCGCGGAACAGACGCTGGAGGCCGCCGTGCCCCCACAGCTCGGAGACCCACCACTCGAGGCTGCGGGACTCGTTGAACTCGGGTCGTTGGCCGAACTCCGAGCCCATGAACACCAGCTGCTTGCCTGGGAAGCTCCACATGAACGAGTAGAACGCTCGAAGCGTCGCGAACTTCCGCCAGTCGTCCTGCGGGACCTTGTTGATCATCGAGCCCTTGCCGTGGACAACCTCGTCGTGGCTGATCGGGAGGATGAAGTTCTCCGAGTACTGGTAGACCATCGCGAACGTGAGCAGGTTGTGCTCGTACTGGCGGTAGACCGGGTCGAGCGCCAAGTACCGCAGGCTGTCGTTCATCCAGCCCATGTTCCACTTGAAGCCGAAGCCGAGGCCGTCCTGGTCGACAGGTTTGGTGACGCCGGCGAAGCTGGTGGATTCCTCGGCGATCATCATCACGCCTGGGTACCGCTCGTACAGGTGGCGGTTGACGTAGCGCAGGAAGTCGATGGCTTCGAGGTTCTCGCGGCCACCGAACTGGTTTGGCACCCACTGGCCCTCCTCGCGCGAGTAGTCGAGGTAGAGCATGGAGGCTACGGCGTCGACGCGCAGGCCGTCGATGTGGAACTCGGTCAGCCAGTAGAGGGCGTTGGAGATTAGGAAGCTCTTCACCTCGTTGCGCCCGTAGTTGAAGATGTAGGTGCCCCAGTCCATGTGCTCGCCTTGGCGTGGATCGGCGTGCTCATACAGGGCGGTGCCGTCGAAGCGACCCAGAGCCCATTCGTCCTTCGGGAAGTGGCCGGGAACCCAATCCATGATGACGCCGATGCCTGCCTGATGCAGGCGATCGATGAGGTAGCGCAGGTCGTCGGGCTTGCCGAAGCGGCTGGTGGGGGAGAAATAACCCGTCACCTGGTAGCCCCAGCTCGGCTCGAAGGGATGCTCCGCGAGCGGCATGAACTCCACGTGCGTGTAGCCCTGCCACTTCACATATTCGACGAGTTCGTCGGCCAGGTCGAGGTAGCTCTTCCCGCGGCGCCAACCACCGAGATGAACCTCGTAGATGCTGATCGGCTCCTGGTGCGGTTTTGAGGCGGAGCGCTTTGCCAGCCACTCGTCGTCGGACCAGATGTACTTCGACTCGTAGACGATCGATGCGTTGGCCGGCGCCTGCTCCGAGAAACGCGCCATCGGGTCGACCTTCTCGCGCCACACGCCATCCGCGCCCTGGATGCGGAACTTATACAACGCCCCTTCGCCGAGCCCCTCGACGAACGTGCCCCATACGCCCGTCCCGGGGATCAGCTGCATCGGATCGCCGGTCCACCAGTTGAAGTCGCCCACGACCTGTACGGCCTGGGCGTTGGGCGCCCACACGGCGAACCGGACGCCGTGGAGCGGGCCCCGCTCGTCGTCTTGCACGGTGCAGGTGAACGACCCAAGTCGCCGCCACACCTCCGTGTCGCCTCCGGTGTGGAACCCCTCGAGGTCCCAGCCTGTCAGTCCGCCGAACGAGTCGTGGGCCATTTCAACTCCTCAGTTGTCGAAGTGCTGCAAGTAATCTACCGGGATCGAGAGGAACGCGGGCCGGTTCCGCGACTCGTACAGCACTTCGTACACCGCCTTGTCGAACTCGTAAGCCAGCAGAACGTCGGTGGCGTCTGCGTCGAAGCCCTTGAGGAAGGCATATCGGGCGTTGTCGCGCCATGAACAGGTGGCGTTGGAGCGGGCGGTCGCGTAGTCGAAGGAGCGGAGCATCCCGGCCACGTCGCGCCAGATCGAATCGACCTGGCGTCGCTCCGTGAGGCTCTTCAGCGGTTCCCCCTCGAAGTCGACGAAGCGCCACCGGCCATCGGTCAGCAGCACCTGACCCAGATGGCAGTCGCCGTGGATGCGTTGGGCCGGCAGCTCGCAGCCACGCACGGTTTCGAACGCCTGCGTCGCCTTGTCGCGGAACTGCTCGAGCAGCGGGACTTCGGCGGCCGCCGCGTCGAAGCGTGCGGTGAACGTCGCGGCGAGGGCATCGCCGCTCACCACACCCACGGGCAGCCGATCTCGCAGCAGCTGGTGCACGAGGGCGAGTTGTTCCCCGATGGCGTGCGCCTGCTCGTCGAACTGCCGGCCGGCCTCGGCGGCTTGGCAGGCGACGTTGAAGCCGTCCTTCGGGTCGGTTAAGGCTTCAAGGAAAACCCCGAGATGAGTGCCCTCGTACGACCAGGTGCCGTACAGCTCCGCCACGGCGCCGGAGCCGGCGAGGACCTCGTGGAGTTCCACGTCGAGATTGGGCCCGTCCTCTAGGCGGCGGAAAATCTTCGCGATTAATCTCTCGCCGCAAAACACCGAAGTGTTGGACTGCTCACCAGCGAAGCGACGCGACCGCAGGCCTTGCGGAATCGGCCGGCTGTGGATCAGGCCGCCTCGGTCCTCTGCGAGGCAGCTGAGCAGGACCGCCATGGCGGCGGGGTCGTCGGCAGCCTCTACGAAATCGGTCCCGGCGACCGTCGCGAGCGGAGCGATCGGCGCAGCGCCGGCCGGGTAGGCCGCCAATGGAACGTGATAGCGCTCGACGCCGCCAGTTGGGTAGCTGACGTGCAGGATGGCGCTGCACACCCCGGGCGCGTGGAGCGAGGGCTCACTCAGCCACGGGGCGAGTTCGACGCTCTCCGGGCGGCCGCCGCGTGAGCGCCCGGAGAACCAGCGTGCTCCTTCGGCCAGAGTCCACAGCGGGGACAGCAGGCCCTGGCCGTCAGCGCTGCTCATCAGCGTCCGGTCACATGGAAGATGTGAGCGGGACGTGCCGGGTGAAGGCGAACGAAGTTACGCTCGCCCCACGCATAGTTCTCGCCCGTGAGTTCGTCGGAGACCTCGATGCGCTGACCGGGCTGCAGACCGAGGGCGCGGACGTCGAGGTAGACCTCGGACTCGACCGTGTTGTTGGGGTCGAGCGAGCAGACCACGAGAATCACGTCGTTGCCGTCGTGCTTGCTGTAGGCGATGACCTGATCGTGCGGGACGTGGTGGAAGTGGATGTCGCGCAACTGCTGCAAGCTCGCGTGGCGCTGCCGCAGCCCGTTCAGCTGGCCGAGCAGCACGTTCAGATTCGGCTCGGCCTTGTAGTCGCGCGGCCGGTACTCGTACTTCTCAGAGTCGAGATATTCCTCGCGCCCCGGAGCGTTCGCCTCGTGTTCGAAGAGCTCGAACCCGGAGTACACGCCCCACGATGGCGACAGCGTCGCCGCGAGGATGGCGCGGATCGCGAAGATCGCCGGATTGCCGGACTGGAGGTGGAACGGGTTGATGTCCGGGGTGTTGACGAAGAAGTTCGGCCGATAATACGGCGCCATGTCCCGGCTGAGTTCGGTAAGGTATTCGGTCAGCTCCCACTTGGTGACGCGCCACGTGAAGTAGGTGTAGCTCTGCTGGAACCCGACCTTGCCGAGGGCACCCATCATCTGAGGCTTGGTAAACGCCTCTGCCAGGAACACGATCTCCGGATTGGTACGGCGGACCTCGCGCAGCAGCCAGTCCCAGAACTCGACCGGCTTGGTGTGCGGGTTGTCGACCCTAAAGATCGTCACCCCGCGCTCGATCCACAGCCGCACGATCCGCAGGACCTCCTCATAGAGGCCCTCGGGGTCGTTGTCGAAGTTCAGCGGATAGATGTCCTGGTACTTCTTGGGCGGGTTCTCGGCATAGGCGATGGTGCCATCGAGACGCGTCGTGAACCACTCCGGGTGCTCAGTTACCCACGGGTGATCCGGCGAGGCCTGGAGCGCCAGATCCAACGCGACCTCCAAGCCCAGCGAGCGGGCCTTCCTCACGAACCGCTCGAATGCCTCAAGGTCGCCAAGATCGGGGTGGATGGCGTCGTGGCCGCCATCTGCCGAGCCAATGGCCCATGGCGATCCCGGGTCGTCGGGGCGGGCGTCGAGAGTGTTGTTCTTGCCTTTCTTGAACGAACTGCCGATCGGGTGGATTGGCGGCAGATAAACGACGTTGAAGCCCATCGCCGCAATCGCCTCCAGCCGTTCGTGGCAGGAGTCGAAATTGCCCGAGTGCCAGTGGCCCGCCTCGTCCTGCCAAGCGCCCTGGGACCGCGGGAAGAACTCGTACCACGAGGAGTACAGCGCTCGGCGGCGCTCGACGAGGATGGGGTAATCCTTGGTGGGGCTGATGCATTCCCGGGCGCCGAAGCGAGCCATCGCGCGCACGATCGGACGGGATGTGACCAGGTCGATCATCTCCTCAGGGGATGTGGCCGGGTTCAGCGTCTGTGCGGCGGCGCGCAGCAGGTGAGCCGCTGGGGCGACGTGAGCGTGGTCGGCTTCTTCCGCGGCCCGCTTGAGCAGCTCCTGGCCCTCCAAACACACCAGTTCGACATCGATGCCGAGGGGCAACTTCGCCTCTGCGGTGTGCAGCCACGTTGCCCACGGATCCGACCAGCCCTCGATGCGGAACGTCCAGTCGCCTTCGACGGCCATGCGGACGTGCGCCTGCCAGATGTCAAGCCCAAGAGGCTCCACCTGGGTCATGTCGACGCGGCGCTGGCTGCCCTGCGGGGATGTCAGGATGACCGACGCGTTGACGGCGTCGTGGCCTTCGCGGAACACGTTGGCTTGGATCAGGATCCGTTCGTGCGCCACCGCCTTCACAGGGTAGGCACCGGCGGCGATGACGGG
>CAMCJC010000046.1 GCA_945875065.1 uncultured Propionibacteriaceae bacterium
ACGCACGGCCGCGATCTCCTCCGCGACCTTCTCCGGGTGCCCCGCCTTGAGCAGGCCGATATTGATGACCATGTCGATCTCATCGGCGCCGAGCCGTGACGACTCCGCCGCCTCGGCCGCCTTTGCGGCCGGCGTGTGGTTGCCGGATGGGAACCCGCACACCGTCGCGACCTTCAGCGCCCCGAGGTTGTCGGTCAGCGGCAGCATCGACGGCGACACGCATACCGAGAACGTACCCAGCTCTTTGGCCTCTGCAACCAGGGCCGAAACCTGGGCGGGGGTGGCGTCGGTCTTCAACAGGGTGTGGTCGATGATGTGGGCGACGGCGTCACGGGTGATTTCCATGACCCGAGCTTAGAGCCCGCCGGTCCGGCCGTCAGGCCAGGGGCAGCCACACCGTGAACGCGGTCGCGCCCGGCTGCGACGAGACTTCAGCGCGACCTCCGAAGCTGGATACCACGGCGTCGACGATCGAAAGCCCCAGCCCCGTCGACTTTGCCTCGCTGTGGGCCCGAGCCTTGTCGGCGCGGCTGAACCGCTCGAATACGTTCGGCAGGACCTCCTCGGGGATGCCGGGGCCGTCGTCCGCCACGACGAGGCAGGCCATGCCGTCTCGAATCCCGACGGTCGTGGTGACGGTCGTGCCGGGCGGAGTGTGGGTGCGCGCGTTGGCGAGAAGGTTCACGATCACCTGGTGGAGACGGTCGGCGTTGGCGCGGACCTCGAAGCCCTCGGCGGGCAGATTCAGCTGCCACGTATGGTCCGCCCCGGCGGCGCGGGCATCGCTGACGGCATTCAGGACGGCGGCGACGATGTCGACGCTGCCCATCTCGACGGGGGCGTCGGCATCAAGACGGGCCAGCAGCAACAGGTCTTCGACGAGCTTGGTCATCCGCCGTGACTCGGCGTCGATCCGGCCGAGCGCGAACGCCGCGTCCTGCTCGTTCGCGCGCGCCGCGAGCTCGGAATAGCCGCGGATCGCGGCGAGCGGGTTGCGGAGCTCGTGGGAGGCGTCGGCGACGAATCGACGCAGCTTCGTCTCGGACGCCTGGCGGGCACCGAGAGCACCCTTGACGTTGCCGAGCATGCGGTTGAACGAGTCGGTGAGCTGCGCGACCTCTGTGCTTGCCTGGCACGGCGGCGGCACCGCCGCCGGGACCATGACCTCGCCGCGCCCCAGATTCAGCTGCGAGACCGCGCTGGCGGTCGAGGTCAGTGCGCGTAGGGGTCGGGTGGCGCGGTCGCTGACGGCGCGGGTCGCGACGGATGCGGCGACGGCAGCGATGATGCCGAGGCCGGCGGCGAGCAGCGTCAGCCGTAACGTCGTCGTGTTTAGATCGGCCAGTGGTAACGCGAGCACGATGCTCTGGACGCCATCGGGGTGCGCTGCCTGCTGCGCGTACGCCCGGTACTGGCCGAGCCCCGGGACGTCGATCGTGTGCTTCTGGCCGTCGGCGGCGACCGACTCCAGTGCCGCGACCGCGTCCGCGGACACCTCGGCGATCTCACCGTCGCCAATGCGGCTGGCGGAGACCGTGCCGTCGGCGTAGTCGCTAACGATGATGGTTCCGGGAGGCATTCCTGGGATGTGGATGCTGTACGAGTGCGCGTTGCCTCCGTTGGCGTTGTAGGGACGGCGTCGCTGCTGCAGGATGAAGGCGTTGTCGAGCCGCGCGTCGAGCTGCTCGTGCAGGATCGCGCGCGCTGAGACGATGGTGCCGACGGAGAACATCAACGCCAGGATCGCGACGACTACGGTGACCCGTCGCCTAAGCTGCGCCGAGAGGGTCGCGGCGGCCATTAAGCGCCCGCTGGGCGGAGCACGTATCCGGCGCCGCGCATCGTATGGATCATCGGCTCGCGGCCGGCGTCGATCTTCTTCCGTAGGTACGAGATGTAAAGCTCGACGACGTTCGCCTGCCCGCCGAAATCGTAGTTCCAGACGCGGTCGAGGATCTGGGCTTTCGACAGCACCCGCTTTGGGTTGCGCATCAGGTACCTCAGCAGCTCGAACTCGGTGGCGGTCAGGTTGATGGGCGTGCCGCCGCGACTGACCTCGTGGGAGTCCTCGTCTAGGACGAGATCGCCGACGACGAGCTGGGTTTCGGGTTGGACGGTGGTGGCGCCGGAGCGGCGCAGCAGCCCGCGGACCCGGGCCACGACCTCCTCGAGGGAGAACGGCTTGGTGACGTAGTCATCGCCGCCTGCGGTCAGGCCGGTGATGCGGTCGCTGACGCCGTCCTTCGCGGTGAGGAAGATGACGGGGACGTCGGGCTGTTCTGCGCGGATGCGACGCATCACCTCGAGGCCGTCGAAGTCGGGGAGCATCATGTCGAGGACGATCGCATCGGGCTGTACCTCCCGCGCGACCTTCACCGCCTCGGCGCCGGAGGCGGCGGTGGAGATCTCCCAGCCCTCGTAGCGCATCGCCATGGACAGCAGCTCGGTGAGGCTGGGTTCGTCGTCGACGGTGAGGACGCGCAGGGCGGTGCCGTCGGGGCGAGTGAGCGGGGCGGGAATCACAGGCATGTCTCTACTTTCGCACTGCGGACCTCACTTTTCCCATGAAAACGCTGTGTGAACCCTGTGAACGTCAGCGGTACTCGTCGTCCTCATCGCGGGGCTGGATGAACAGGCTGTCGAGGCCGGCGCGGCCGGAGCCGTGCGCCAGCAGCATCGCCCCGACGGCCGCCATCACCGCGTTGTACTCCCAACCGCTGTTGTGGGCGTAGAAGATGCCGGCGCGGTGAAGGAAAATCACGCCGCAGTTGAGCACAATCAGGCCGAACCCGATCAAGGGGGTGCCCAGCCCGAAGATGAGCAGGATGCCCCCGACAACTTCGAACCCGATCACCGCCCAAGCCATCAGTTCAGGGCTCGGCACCCCGATGGCACGCAGGATTGCGGCCTGGGCGTCAACGCCGGCACCCTGCCAGCGGTGCCATCCGTGCGCCACCATCACTACGCCCATGACGATGCGGGTCAGCATCAGGGCGGTGTCCTGGAGGACGCGGATGAAAGCCTGCATGATTCTCCTGCCGGTAGGGGCGTCCCCTTATTCTACGGGTAACGAACGTCAACCATCCGGCCAGGCCGCCGCTGGAGCGCCCGCGGCGGCGTGAACCGGCCTCTACAGCCGTATGGACATTCCTTTAAGTAATGTCAATGAGGAATTAACAATTGGATGGATAACCAAAGACAAGCTTGTCAGATTTCGGATGGCTATTAGGATGACGCGCACAAATAGATGGAGGTTCGGTCGTGGATGCACGGCTTGGTCGCCGGGGGATCCCGGCCGAGCAATCGGATCTCCCTCTCGGGGGGAATGCCTTTACTCGGGAGGGTAGGGCGGTTGCAGATCGTGGTTCGGTTCGTCCGCGCCGTCGATCTGGATTGTGGAATCGCTTCGCGACGGGGGTCGCGACCGCAAGGGCCCGGAGGCGGGCGACGGCGGAGTCGGATGGTGGCGCGGACGGCGGATTGTCGCCGGCCACCGTCGACGAGCAACCCATCAAGGAGGCGTCGTGACGGACGTTGCTGAGCGCATCCAGCCACTGTTGGCTAGTGCACGCCCGCGCGTACGTTTCGCCGGGGTTACCGACCGCGGTCGGGTGCGTGCCAGAAACGAGGACTCGTTCCTGACCGCCCCGCCGTGCTTCGTCGTTGCCGACGGCATGGGCGGGCACGACGGCGGCCAGATGGCCTCGCTCGTGGCCGTGACGAGTTTTCTCGCCCTGGCGGGCCGCGATCATGTCACGCCCGGCGAGGTCCAAGGGGCCTTGTCGCGGGCGGCCCGCGCCGTCAACCACCTGCCTGGCCGCGGCCGGCCGCCGGGTACCACCCTGGCCGGGGCCGCCATGACCAGCGTCGAGGGCCAGGACTGCTGGATGGTCTTCAATGTTGGCGACTCCCGCGTCTACCTCCATCGCTACGGTGAGCTGACCCAGATCACGCGCGATCACTCCGCCCACCTGGAGTTGCCAGGCAACTGGAGGCGCGGCATCATCACCCGCGCCCTCGGGGCCGGAATGAGGCGCGCCCCGATCATCGACCAGTGGCTCCTGCCCCTGCTGGCCGGCGACCGACTCCTGATCTGCTCCGACGGCCTCCATGCCGAACTCGACGGCGACCGTCTCGACGAGGTCATGGCCGGCCCCTTGAGCCCCGAATGCAAGGCCAAGCGCCTGGTGACCGAGGCGATCGACGCCGGGGGCCGTGACAACGTGACGGCCGTGGTCGTCGAAGCGAGTTAAACGCCACGGCTTCGCGCCTAGCTGGGCAACAACACTGGCCGAAAGTTAAGGTCTTTTCCGGTGGGAGTTGGGGCTGTCCGTCAATCGATTGTGTGACGTGAAATGCGTCCTCGCTGACATTGACTGGAGGTTCCGTGCGAGTCTCGCGGCGTGGCATTGAAACCGCTTTGGTGGGCCTTTTGGTGCTCGCCCTCGTCGGCTTCGCGTTCGCCCACAAGGGCGTCCCGGCCGCTGAGGTCGACCTCAACGACGGCGGTGTCTGGGTCACGAACCCCACCGACGGTCTCGTCGGGCACCTCAACTACCAGTCCCGCACCATCGACGGCGGTCTCAACCCCGGCTCCAGTTCCTTCGACGTTTCCCAGGAGGCCAACCGGGTCCTGCTCCACGACGCCGCAGGTCCCGCCGTCTCGACGATCGATACCGCCGGGGTCGTGCTGTCCTCGAAGATCTCGACCTCCGGCGTCAAGGCCGCCCACGGCGGCGACACCGTCCTGGTCGCAGGTGAGGACAAGATCTGGGCTACGACCTTCGATGCCATCGCATCCTTCAGCACCAGTGCCGAGCCGCTGCTCGCCGAGCAGAAGGCTCCACGCGTCGTCGTCGGCCGCGACGGCCTCGGATTCGCCGTCGACCAGGACGGTGCCGTCACCCGTTTCCGCGCAAAGAACGGCTCGTACGCCACCGACCCGGCCGGCAAGATCTCGGGCGGAATCACGGCTGAGGCCCAGCTCACCATCGCCGGCGATGTCCTCGTCGCCGTTGAGGCCGGCGCCATCCGCACGACCTCCGGCACCGTCGAGGCCCCGGAGATTAAGGCGCCGTTCCAGGCGCAGCAGCCCAGCCTGACCGGCGGCCGAGTCAGCGTCGCGACCTCCGATGCTCTCGTCACAGTCCCGCTCGGCGGCACCCCCTCGACCCGCGCCGTCGCACCCGGCACCCCGGCAGCGCCCGTCGACGTCGCCGGCTGCATCTACGGTGCGTGGAGCGGCTCCGGCGCTTACCTCCGCGACTGCGACGGCGACGCCGACGACCTGTCCGCCGCCAACGACACCCTCGCCGATGCCGCCGACGTAATCTTCCGCGTCAGCCGCGACGTCGTCGCCATCAACGATGCCGCCGGTAACGTCTACCTGCCCAACGAGGGCATGCGAATCATCAACGACTGGCAGCGCGTCCAGTCCCAGATCCTGGAGCGGGACGAGCGCAGCGAGGAGGAGTCCGACACCGAGGTCACCAACGACGAGGTCGTCGAGAACGCCGACCAGGAGCCGCCCGTCGCCCAGAACGACGAGCTCGGCGCCCGCCGCGCAACCTCCACCAACTTGCCGCTGCTCACCAACGACACCGATGTCGACGGCGACGTTCTGACCGTCAAGCTCGGCGACAGTGCGCTCCCTGACGGCGTCAAGGTCACGCTCGGCCGCAACAGCCGTTCCGCCCAGATCTACTTGCCGCCGGAGCAGACCGCCCCGGTGACGTTCACCTACCAGGCGTACGACGGGCAGGACCTATCCAACACCGCGACCGTCACCGTCACCCCCAAACCTGACAATGTCAACGAGAAGCCCGTCAAGGTGCGCTCCAACGTCGTCAAGATGTCCGAGCATGCGAGTGTCGACTACTCCGCCCTGCCGGACTGGGTCGACCCAGACGGCGACCCCTTGTACCTCAAGACCGCCGCAGCCGCCGAGGACGGTATGCAGGTCACCTTCCGGCAGGACGGGTTCCTCCAACTGCGCGACACGGGCACCGCCGGTGCCGGGAACCGTGAGGTCAACGTCACCGTGTCCGACGGCCGCGCCGAGGAAACCGCTGCGCTGAAGGTCCTCGTCGCGGCCGGAGCCGACAACATCCCGCCGATCGCGAACGCCGACCACTACACCGTGAGTGTCGGCGAACAGGTCGTGTTACGCCCCCTGAGCAACGACTCCGATCCCAACGGCGCCGCCCTCCTGCTGTCTGAGATCAGCACGCCCGCCGCCGACGAGACCCTCGAAACCGACTACGAGCAGGCCGCCGCCCGCTTCGCCTCGACGCGTGCCGGCACCCACGAGCTGACCTACAAGGTCTCCGACGGCCCCAACCAGAGCGAGGGGAAGATCCGCATCGATGTCGTCGATCCGGCCTCCGTCTCCAAGAGCCCCAGTGCCCAGAACGACCTCGCGCTCCTGCCGGCGAATGCGTCGGTGACCGTGAACGTCCTAGACAACGATTCCGACCCCGCCGGCGGAGTCATCGCCGTCCAGTCCATCTCGATGGACCAGGGGACCGGGCTCTCGGTCGAGGTCATCGACCACGCCAAGCTGCGCATCTCCGCCCCCGCCAACCTCGACGAGCCCCGCCGCTTCACCTACACCGTCTCCAACGGCCAGGAATCCGCGACTGCGGTCGTCCTCGTCCTGCCGCAGGCACCCCGGGCGACGAACCTCGTTCCGGTCGCCGTCGACGACCATGCGACGGTGCGCGCCGGCGACATCGTCAGCGTCCCCGTCCTAGACAACGACTATTCCCCGGCCGACCTCGACCTCAGCATCGACGAGAAGCTGGACCCCCGCGAAGGCGCCGACCTCGGCGAGGCCTTCGTCTCCGGCAACTTCCTGCGCTTCAAGGCCGGCTCGACGGCGGGGGTCGCCACGATCGTCTACACCGTCGTCGATACCGCCGGGAACCGCACCAGCGCCAAGCTCAGCGTCACGATCCGCGGCGCCGACGGCCGCAACTCCAAACCCACGCCGGGCCCGGTAACCGCGCGGGTCTTCGCCGGCGGCCAGGTCGACGTCGCCATCCCACTCGATGGCATCGACCCCGACGGCGACTCAGTCGAACTCATCGAAGGGGCCTCCGCCGGGCCGCGCCTCGGCAGCGTCGAGGTCAAGGGTGCATACCTCAGTTACACCGCGCCGCGCCAAGGCACCGGCACCGACACGTTCAAGTACCGGGTCCGCGACCGCCTCGGACAGGTCGGCGAAGCCACCATCCGCGTCGGCGTCGTCCCCCCGCCGGAGGCGAACCAGCTGCCCGTAGCGGTTCCCGACCAGATCCCCGTCCGCCCCGAGCAACGCGTCGATGTCCCCGTGACCAGGAACGACGTCGATCCCGACGGCGATGACATCAGCATCATCAGCGACTCCGCCGAGGCCTTGAAGCCGTGGGAGGCGGAACTGGAAGTCGTCGGGCAGGACGTCCGGCTCGTCGCGCCGAAGGAAGAGGGCTCCTACCAGTTCACCTACCGCATCACCGACGGCGGCGGCTCGCCCGTCACCGGCTACGGCACCGTCGTCGTGGACCCCAACACTCCGCTGCGGCCGCCCGTCGCCACCGACGACCGCGTGCCCGTGGCCGACGCGTTCGACAAGGACGAGGTCAAGGTGAAGGTCCTAGCCAACGACGAGGACCCCGACGGCGCCAGCGACGACCTCAAGGTCACCGTCGAGGAGCCAGCCCGCGTCGAGGAGGGCAACGTAGTCGTGCCGCTGGCCGAGGACCCGCAGGTCGTGCTGTACACGATCACCGACGCCGACGGCCTGACCGCGCAGGCGGCCATCTTCGTCCCCGGCACCAGCCAGTTGCCGCCGACCATCAACCCCGACAAGGTGCCGGCCAAGGTCAAGGCCGGTGAGATGCTGCGCATCGACCTCGCCGAGTACGTGCGCACCCGCCCCAACCACACCGCCAAGGTCACCTCCGCCGACAAGGTCGTCGCCGCGTCCGGCGGTTCCGCCGAGGGGCTGAAGGTCACGAGCGACACCGTCATCGAGTTCACGCCCGACCCGGCGTTCGTCGGCCCAACGTCCGTTTCCTTCGAGGTCCACGACGGCGCCAGCCTCGACGACGAGAGCCGCCTCACCGCGAACCTCACCCTCCCGATCGAGGTCGAATCCTCCGGGGCGACCCCGCCGACCCTGCGACCCGCGCCCGTGGAGGTCGCGCCCGGGGAACCCGCGATCACGGTCTCGCTGGCGGCGATGGTCGACGACCCCGACGAGGGCGACAAGGAGCGGATGGCCTACCAGCTCGTCTCCGGCGTAGAGGGCATCGACCTTGAGGTCTCTGGGCAGGAGATGAAAGCCTCAGCCCCGGCTGCGGCCGCCGTCGGCACGTCCGGCACTGCGGTCGTCCAGGTCCATGACGGTAAGACCGAGCCGCAGCAGATGAGCATCCCGGTCAGCGTCGTGCAGTCCACGCGGCCGCTGATGACGACCACCGAGATCACCGAGCCCGACGGGCGCGTCGGTCAGGCCGCCACCTTCGACCTGACCAGTGCCGTCACCAACCCGTTCGCGGATGCCGGCGGCGCCATCACCGTCGTCGGCACCAAGGTCACGCAGGGCAGCGCCCAGGCCACCGTCGACGGGATGAAGCTCACCGTCACCCCAAGAGAGATCGGCGAGGTCGTCGTGACCTACACCGTCCAGGACGCGACCGGCGACGCGGCCCGGTGGGTCACGGGCCAGGTGAAAATCACCGTCAAGGACCAGCCCCAGGCGCCCGGCAACCTCACCGCCAAGTCCGACGCATCCCGCACCGTCGAGCTCGCCTGGACTCAGGGCGACCTCAAGGGCGGCGCGCTGAAGAACTTCGTCGTCTCCTGGAACGGTGGCCAGCAGGATTGCGGCACCGTCACGAACTGCCGCATCACCGGCCTGACCAACAACGTCGAATACAGCTTCACCGTCGCCCAGGTCACGGAGGTCGGCACGTCCGAGGGCTCCGCGCCCGCCACCGCCAGGCCCGATGTCAAACCCAACCAGCCGTCGACTCCGACCACCAAGTTCGGCGACCGCGCCATCGACGTCACCTGGCCCGCCACCGAGGTCCCCGACGGTGGCTCGCCCGTGACCCAGTACAAGATCCAGATCAGTCCCGCCGTCAACGGCCAGAGCGAGTTCGAGACGTCGTCGACGAGCTGGCGCGCCGAGGGTCTGACCAACGGCACCGCCTATCGGTTCCGCATCAAGGCCCTCAACCGCTACGCCGAGAACAACGTGGCCCGCGAGTCCGAGTATCTGTGGAGCGAATACTCCGCGCCCGAGATCCCCGCCGGCGCGCCGGCCAACCTGGCGGCCCCGACCGTCAACAAGAACAAGGCCTCCGGCGCCCAACCCAGCGCGACCGTCAGTTGGGGCGCGCCCAGCGACGCCAACGGCGACAGCAGCTTCGTCTACGAGCTGCGCGAGACTGGCAGCAGTCAGGTCTCCTACCGCGGATCCGACGCCAGCGCCACCGTGACGATGAACGTCAGTTCCGAGGACAAGACGTTCGAGGTCCGTGCGACCAACAAGTCGCAGCTGTGGAGCGAGTGGTCGCCGGTCTCCAACGCCATCCGCGCCTTCCAACCGCCCGGCCCGCCCAAGAACCTCAAGATCACCCCCACCGGCGTCTCCAACCAGATCAAGGTGACGTTCGACCCAGCAGACGGCAAGGGCGCGAGGCCCGAAGAGATTCGCTACCGCTGGAGCGCGGGCGGCGCATCCGGGCCCATCACCAGCGGCGACACCCGCGTCGACGGCGTCTTCGTCAACGGCCGCGACGTGGGCGTCACCATCACGCCCATCGCCACCGTCAACGGCGAAACCACCGAGGGCGAGGGCGCCAGCGCCACCGTCAATGCCTACGCCCCGCCCGCCGCACCCGTCGTCTCCGCCAGCGGCACCTACCGGCGCGTCAACTTCAGCTGGAACGCCGACACCAACTCCGGCGGCCGGTCATCGACGGTGAAGCTCTACGTCGCTAACGAGGCCCCGAAACCAGTAGGTGCCAATGGGAACAGCGGCCGAGACGTCGACTGGAACTGGCAAGTATGTGTTCGGGCCGTCGCCACGAACACCGAGGGCCAGGAAACCAGGGGCGACCAGGTCTGCGCATCCAGCTGGGCAGCGCCATATGCGGAGCTGCAGGCGGGTGCTTACACCCCGTGTGCCAGCTACATGAATCCAGGCCAAAAATGCGTGAAGTTGTGGATCGAGTTGCAACGCTACCGGCCAAACTCCACCGTCGCGTGCACAGAATACAACTATCAGAAGAATCAGAATCAGACGATGAATGTTCAAGTAAACAACGATGGCTACTTCAGTGGCCAGTTCGACACTGGAGATAATCTTGGAAAATGGATCATTGCTACTGGGTTTTCGAAGCTTCCGGAGAATGTCACGAGGAAATGCGTGCAGAAATAGGAAGGCGAGATGAGATGACAGTAACTGCTGAACATGCGGCTTGGTTTGCGGATACGTTCACCAAGATCGTGGACAACGTCGGGCAGGCGTTGTTGGGTAAGGCGCCGGTGATCCGGTTGGCGCTGACGTGCCTGCTGGCGGAGGGGCATCTGCTGTTGGAGGACTCGCCGGGCACGGGTAAGACGGCCCTGGCCAGGGCGATCGCGGCTTCGGTGGAGGGCACGCACAGCCGCATCCAGTTCACGCCGGATCTGCTGCCCTCCGATATCACGGGCACGAACATGTTTGACCAGTCGACGGGCAAATGGGACTTCCACCGCGGCCCGATCTTCGCGTCGATCGTCCTGGCTGACGAGATCAACCGGGCCTCGCCGAAGACGCAGTCGGCGCTGCTGGAGGTGATGGAGGAATCCCAGGTCACGGTCGACGGCATCCGGTATGCCGCGGCGCGGCCCTTCATGGTGATCGCGACCCAGAACCCGGTGGAGCAGGCCGGAACCTATCGCCTGCCGGAGGCGCAGCTGGACCGGTTCCTGATGAAGACTTCCGTCGGATATCCGGACCGGGAGAACGCCCGGAAGGTGCTGGCGGAGTCGGCGCGGCCGGACCGCTCGAAGGCGCTCGGCGCGGTGATCTCGCAGCAGGCGATCGCGGAGATGTGCGACGTCGTCAAAGACAACCACGTCGACGGCGCCGTCGTCGACTACGTCCTCGACCTCGCCGAGGCCAGCCGCGCCGACGACGATGTCACCATCGGCGTCTCTACCCGCGGTGCCATCGCGATGGTGCGTGCGGCGCGCGTGTGGGCGGCGGCGCACGGCCGCAACTTCGTGCTGCCTGACGATGTCAAGGAGTTGGCGGCGCCCGTGTGGACGCACCGCCTGATCCTGTCGCCGACCGCGACGTTCGGCGGCGCCACCGCCGAGCAGGTGATCGCGCGCATGCTTCAGGCCGTGCCGACCCCGGCGAACCAGGCGTGACGATGAAGCGGCTAGGCCAGGCCAGGGCCCTGGCGGCCCGCCTGGCGCATGCGTCGGGGCTGACGCCCTTGGGCTGGTGCGCGCTGGTCGGCGGCCTCGCCTTCGCCTGCCTCGGCTGGCCGCTGGGCTGGCTGGAATACCGGTCGCTGGCGTTCCTCGCGGCGCTGCTTTTGGTCGTCGCCGCCTTGTGGACGCTGCGCTGCATCGACCATGACGTCGCGCTCGAGGTGCACGCCTCGCGCGTCCAGGCCGGTACCCCGGGCTTTGGCCGCGTCTGGTTCCGCGGCCAAGCAGGCGGGTCCCCGGCGCC